>JBBRXW010000008.1:0-15452 GCA_038238295.1 Flavobacteriales bacterium
GACTCCGATGTCAAATACCTCGGCGAAGAAAACGAATGGCTCGTGCAATATGCCAAACGAAAACTGGAAACCAAACATTACAATTACCTCATTTTTGGCCACCGTCATTTACCGATGGTTATTCCGGTCGGAGAAAATGCTGAATACGTCAATCTTGGCGATTGGATAGGGTACTTTACTTATGGCGTTTTTGATGGAAACACCTTCGAATTGAAAACATATCCTTCTTAATTTTGTTTTTTTACCGAATATCTTTCAACCGCAATTGAAGAGAAACCATTCCATTCCACTCATTTTCTTCGATGCAATAGACAGCTTCAAAAGGGTTTTTGTTTTGAACGCGCTCTAGTTTATTTCCCAGATGAAATCCAATAGCTGAAAATCCAACAGAATTTTGTTGCTTGATAAATAATTTTAAATGTGCTTCATCACTACCGATTCGTTTGGCTTGTCCGGTATCGATAATATCTCTAGATAAAAAAACAGGGGTTCTATTTTGCGGGCCGAAAGGTTCAAATTGCTTTAGAATCCGATTCCATTTTGGTGTAATGGCAGTGAAATCTATTTCACTATCAATTTTAATTTCAGGCGTCCGCATTTCCGGAGTAATTGTTTGCTGCACCACTTTTTCAAAGGCATTTTTAAAATCCTCGTATTTTTCAGGATGCAAAGTCATCCCGGCTGCATACATATGTCCGCCAAATTGTTCGAGGTGTTCCGAGCAAGCTTCGAGCGCATTGTAGACATCAAAACCAATAACTGATCGTGCCGAAGCAGCATATTTATCGCCGCTTTTAGTAAATACAATCGTGGGACGGTAATGCACTTCTATTAGTCTGGAAGCGACAATTCCGATAACCCCTTTATGCCAATCTTCTTGAAAAACGACCGTCGTATACCGCTCTTGTTCGTTATTGCACTCAATTTGTGCTAAGGCTTCTTTGGTAATTTGTTGGTCTAAATCTTTCCGGTGGGAGTTGTATTCTTCGATTTCAGCAGCAAATTGCTCCGCCTGTTTTCTATCGAATTCAGTTAACAACTCAACAGCATGATTCCCATGTTTGATCCGCCCGGCAGCATTAATTCTTGGCGCTATAGTAAAAACGACGTCGGTAATCGTCAGTTCCTTTTTTTTGATTTGCCGGATCAATGCTTCAATTCCGGGCCGTGGATTAGCGTTGATTACTTGCAATCCGAAATATGCCAGTACTCGATTTTCTCCAGTCATAGGAACAATATCCGCGGCAATGGCAGTCGCTACCAAATCGAGATAAGAAATCAAATCGTCAA
The DNA here is from genome assembly GCA_038238295.1 of Flavobacteriales bacterium. Taxonomy (GTDB): domain Bacteria; phylum Bacteroidota; class Bacteroidia; order Flavobacteriales; family Flavobacteriaceae; genus Flavobacterium. The sequence goes on from JBBRXW010000008.1 coordinate 1,291, forward strand.
TTGTTTGATTTCGATTATTCCCTAAAGCCTGAATCAATTTGAAGCCAATCCCACAACCACACAATTCGTCATACGGATAATGGCAATCGTCTCTTTTGGGATCTAAAATAGCAGCAGCTTCCGGAAGGTGTATGCCGGGGCGATGGTGGTCGCAAATAATAAAATCGATGTTTTTTGCTTTGGCATACGCGATGTGATCAACAGATTTGATTCCACAATCCAATGCAATAATTAGTGAAAAATCATTGTCGTCAGCGAAGTCGATTCCTTTAAAGGAAATACCATAGCCTTCGTCATAGCGATCAGGAATATAAGTCGCTATATTGGGATAAATGGTTTTCAGATACGAAGAAACCAAGGCAACCGCGGTGGTTCCATCAACATCGTAATCGCCAAAAACCAAGATGTTTTCGCCGTTGTTGATAGCATTTTCAATTCGATTGACCGCCTTGTCCATATCTTTCATCAGATATGGATCGTGCAGGTCGTTTAAACTTGGGCGAAAAAATTGCCGGGCTTCTTCGAAGGTTTCAATACCGCGTTGCAGTAATAATGTGGCGGTAATTTCATCCACATTCAAAGCATCCATCAGGTGCTTCGCTTTTTCAGGATCGGGTTTTGTTTTAATAGTCCAGCGCATAAGATAAATTTTGTTTGGTGTATAGTTCCGTGAATTGTTTTCAAATTTAGCAAAAAAACCAATCGCTATCGATTTGCCTTTTAAATTGTCTATTCATTGGGAAATCATTCCAAAAATATTTCGTTTCTTGCCATTAAAATTAAGAACATCATGCAAATTCAGGGACAAATTGTCGATATCAAAAACCGGAATATTTATTCTGGTGAAGTTACGGTAGTCAACGGCAAGATTATTTCAATTACTGCTAAAGACCACGACGTTAAAACTTTTATCATGCCCGGTTTTATCGATGCGCACATCCACATCGAAAGTTCGATGCTAGTGCCTTCTGAATTTGCCAAAATTGCACTTTTGCATGGAACAGTGGCAACGGTTTCCGATCCGCATGAAATTGCGAATGTATTAGGAAAAGACGGCGTTTATTATATGATCGAAAACAGTAAAAAAGTACCGTTGAAGTTTCATTTTGGAGCACCTTCTTGTGTTCCAGCCACTTCCTTTGAAACGGCCGGCGCGATAATCGATTCGGAGGGAATCAAAGAATTGATGGCGCATCCGGATATTTATTATCTGGCGGAAATGATGAATTACCCAGGCGTTTTACATGATGATCCTGAAGTTTTAAAAAAGATAGAATGGGCGAAACATTTCAACAAACCTGTTGATGGTCATGCGCCTGGATTGCGTGGAGATGCCGTCAAAAAATATATCGCTGCCGGAATCACGACCGATCACGAATGTTTTACCTATGAAGAAGCGCAGGAAAAATTATCGCTCGGGATGAAAGTGCTGATTCGAGAAGGAAGCGCCGCCAAAAACTTTGAAGCGCTAATCGAATTGCTGCCAATACATTTCAAAAACATGATGTTTTGTTCCGATGACAAACATCCGGATGACTTAGTCGTGAGCCACATCAATGCTTTGTGTGCACGGGCTGTCAAGAAAGAGATGGATATTTTTAAAATTCTCCAAGTCGCCTGTATCAATCCGGTGAAACATTACAAAATGACTGTCGGTCTGCTCGAAGAAAACGATCCTGCCGATTTTATTGTCGTTGAAGATTTGACAAATTTTAAAGTGCTGCAAACTTACATTAATGGAGAATTGGTGGCTGAAAATGGGAAATCTTTTGTGTCGCATGTCGATTTCGATACACCCAATAATTTCAATACTTTGAAGAAATCAGTTACCGATTTTGAAGTCAATGCTTCAGCTTCAAAAATCCGCGTGATTGAAGCATTGGAAGGCCAATTAATTACCAATGAAATTCACTGTTCGCCTTTGCTTGAGAATGGAAAAGTAGTTTCTGATGTTGCGAATGACGTTTTAAAAATGGCAGTGGTCAACCGGTATCAAAATACAAAACCTGCAATAGCTTTCATCAAAAATTTTGGACTCAAAACAGGAGCGATTGCCAGTTCGGTCGCTCACGATTGTCATAATATTGTTGTGGTTGGAACATCCGATGAAGAAATCTGCAAAGCGGTAAATCTGCTAATTGAAAATACTGGCGGCATTTGCGCCGTCGATGGAACTGAAGCCAAATCATTGGCACTTCCTGTTGCCGGAATCATGAGCGATAAAGACGGCTGGGAAACCGGAAGATTATACCAGGAAATCGACACGATGGCGAAAGAATTAGGCAGTACGTTGAAAGCGCCTTTTATGACCTTATCCTTTATGGCGCTGCTGGTTATTCCCGACCTGAAACTATCAGACAAAGGGTTGTTTAGCGGCAAGTCGTTTGCCTTTGTCGATCTTGAAGTTTCCTAATTAAACCATTTTTGAATACCGGTCAATACCGTTTCGGCATCCATTTTTGAAACGATTTTTCCTTGCGTATCGATTAGAATAAAGGAAGGTAAGGTCGTTATGACATACTCGCCGAACGTAATGTTGTTCTGTTCTTCCATGACATTGACCCATCCAATGCCTGTCGATTGCTTGATGAAAGTATGCCATTCATTAGTATCGCTGTTGGGAGCAACGGTATAAACCTTCAGTCCTTTCGATTTGTATTGTTCCCATATTGGAATCAGTTTGGGCAAGGTTTGTTGGCAGTGCCAGCAGCCCGGACTGTAGATGATAAGCAGGGTGTATTTTGAAGCCGCAACGACATCTTTTAATTGTCGTGAATTTCCAACCGTATCTTTTAGCGTCAGATTAATAAAAGGGCCGCCGACCATGCATCTCGAAAGGCGCTGCAACTTTGACTGCACTACCAATTGCATCATTTTATCCGGATGTGCCTTTGCCCAATTGATATACCCATTGATTAAATCCTGGCGTTTGCTTTTAAAAATAACATCGTAAAGAATGTTTTGAAGTCGTTTCGCTGCCTCTGTATTTTTGGAAGCGGCATTCAGTATCCATTCAAAAGCAGCAAAGGAAGGATCGTTTTTATCGGTTATAAAATCGGTGTAAATTTCAAGAATCGTTGTCGGTAGCGGCGAATTGTAGAATTTTGAATCGCCAAAAGCAGCACGTTTGAGATAATTCAGTCGAAGATTTTGAATCGATGACAGGTCTTTTTCGCTCACCACATCGCTCGCTATCAACTGCGCGGCTGTATAGGTTTGTGGGTTTTGCTTTGCCAAAAGCATCGTTCCTTTTTGGTATTCCCGCAACTGTTGGGTGAATTCCTGAAATACCAAAGCGTCATCGAGATTTTTGGCGCGGAACCCATCAATATTGCCAATGAAGCTTTTGCGAAGTGTTAAAAAATCCTGATAGGTTTTGTTTTCTTTCGAGTTGTTGATCTCTAAGGCATTTAGCACATCATTGTTGCAACTCAATGCAATTTTGTATTGTTTTTCTTTGGCGGTTACTATAAAATACTGTGTCGACGAACCTTTCTTGATGTAGACCAAACCGGGTTCTTTCACTGCAAACTTAGCAGTAAATTCGCCATTAGCATTGACGTTGATGGCTTTCGTATCATTCTCCGAACCATTGAATTCCCCGAAAAACAAGCCAGGCGATTGATGGCAATTGTCTGCCAGTTTCCCCTGTATTTGAATGCTAAATGCGCCAGACACCGGTTTTGCTTTTGGTTTTGATTTTTTCTGTGCGGAAGCACCAAGGCCGAAAGCAATAAAAAATAACAGTAAAAGATTTTTCAAAACAGTATGTTTTATTTTAGACAATGATTCGTTAATCGCAACACAAAAATAAAAAAATTTGCCGCTCTTTTTCATTCTTAACAAATGTTTAAAAATTACGGAATCTCGCGTTAGGGATCGTAGTGGAAATCCTTTTGCGCAATGTAATGTAGCAAAAGATTGCAACGGATAGCCCGGCCCGCTTTTTTTGCGGGAAACGCCCAAAAACTACTTCGATTTCCCGGCAACCACGACGACGATTTCACCTTTCGGCGGTTTGTTTTCGTAATGCGTCAGTACTTCTTTGGCGGTGCCACGGATATTCTCTTCGTGGAGTTTCGACAATTCTCGCGACACACAAATTTGGCGGTCTTCACCAAAATATTGCAGAAACTCGGCTAAAGTTTTGACCAATTTATGCGGCGAAACGTATAAAATCATCGTACGGGTTTCTTCGGCCAATGCCAGATATCGGGTTTGTCTTCCTTTCTTTTCGGGCAAAAATCCTTCGAATACGAATCGGTCGTTAGGCAAACCGCTATTCACTAACGCAGGAACGAAAGCGGTGGCGCCGGGTAAGCACTCTACAGTAATGTTGTTTTCGACACAGGCACGAGTCAGAAGGAATCCAGGGTCGGAAATCGCTGGCGTGCCGGCATCGGATATCAGTGCGATGGTTTCTCCTGCTTTCAATCTGGCGATTAAATTCTCGACCGTTTTATGCTCGTTGTGCATATGGTGGCTGTGCATGTGCGTGCTAATGTCGTAGTGTTTCAGGAGTTTGCCGCTGGTGCGCGTGTCTTCGGCCAGGATTAGATCGGCTTCTTTCAGAATGCGGATCGCGCGCAAGGTCATGTCTTCTAAATTGCCAATCGGCGTAGGAACGATGTATAATTTCGACATAAGTTAGGCCTTTATTAAAACAGGAATTTCACTGATTTCCACGAATTGGTAGTGAAAAGTAGTGAAATTCGTTCAGACATTATTTTGGTTTTAAGAGAATTTTTTCTCTACAATTTCCATAAAACGGGTGGCGTATTCTTCTTTGCCTTCCCAATTGTTATAATCGGGTTTTACGATGGTCTCGATAAAGTTTTGCGCTTCCTCAAAGGTATCGAACGTAATCAGCTGCGACAATACACGGTTGTAATCTTCGCTGCTGTTGGCAAAAAGATGATTCATAAAAGCAATCCTGTCGTTGAGCCCGATAATGATTCCTTTGGAAAGGCGGTCATTAAGAGTCGTTGCATTGTCTTTATTGATCTGAATCACCGGAGCATTGTCATTATAGCTTCTTCCGATGGGAATGACGGCATTGGCAGCCAATTCTTTTTCTTTCGCTAAATCTTCCGGCTTTACAAACACCGGATCGACGTAATCGGCGCCTAAAAGATCATCGAAAGAAATCTGTGGCGATGCGCTTTTTACTTCTTCTTTAACAGGTTCTTCCGGTTTGGCGTCGAAAGATAATTCGAACGCAGGTTTGAACGTCTCTTCAGTTTCGGTTTCGGGTATTTCTCCTCCTGGGGTTTCTGGTTCTGGTTCTTGTTCCGTTTCGAGTGGAGCTTGTTCTTCAGTTTGGGATTCTTCCTCTGAAGTGGCCACAGTTTCTTCTTCTACCACTTCATTGGCCTTTTCTTCCGGTGCTTCTTCAGCAACAGTTTCTTCTACTGTTTCTTCCGCTTCCGGTGCAACGGGTTCATCGGCTTCCGGTTCTTTTGTAGCTTCGATTGCTGTTTCGGTTAGCGCTTCTGGTGCTTCTTTTTCGAGAACCGTTTGAAAAGCGGCTTCTATTTTATCTTCTATTTCAGACTGGCCAATCGTAGGTTTCACATCGGAAAAATTCTCTTCCACAAAACGCAGAACGGTCAATTTCTCATAGAGTTTTTGAGTTTCTTGATGCAATTGGACTATTTCAGATTTGTTTTTGAGTTTTAGAATGCGATGTGCTATGCTGATTAATTCGGCTTCCAGCTTTTTTTTCATAACGTTTAAATTACCGTGAGTACGATCTTTATTTTTTATAATTCCCTTCTTTAATCTTTTATTTATTGAAGGAAGAAGTCACCTTAAATAAAATTTTTCTACTTTTGACAACGGCGTAAATGTAGCTAATTTTTATGTTGTTTATTTGTGCTACAAAGTAATAAAAACTATTCATTTTAAGAGCAAGAAAAATATAAAATGTTTCTCGAAAATACAGTAAATCATAAAGAACAGTTTGGTTGGATTGAAGTGATCTGCGGTTCGATGTTTTCGGGAAAAACCGAAGAGCTTATTCGCCGTTTGAAACGCGCGCAATTTGCCAAACAAAAAGTCGAAATCTTCAAACCTGCTATCGATACGCGCTACCACGACGAAATGGTTGTGTCACATGACTGCAATGAAATCCGTTCTACTCCAGTTCCCGCCGCCGCCAATATCGCTATTCTTGCTCAGGGCTGCGATGTGGTTGGCATTGATGAAGCACAGTTTTTTGATGATGAAATTGTAAAAATCTGCAACGACTTAGCCAATTCTGGTATCCGTGTCATTGTTGCTGGCTTAGATATGGATTTTAAAGGCAATCCGTTTGGTCCGATGCCGGCACTAATGGCCACCGCGGAATACGTGACAAAGGTGCATGCTGTTTGCACCCGAACAGGAAATCTAGCCAATTACAGTTTCCGGAAAACAGATAATGACAACTTGGTTTTACTCGGTGAAACCGAAGAATACGAACCGTTGAGTCGCGCTGCTTATTATAACGCGATGCGAAAAGGACAAGAAATTCACAGTTTCGAAGAACCAGCCAAGCCCGCTGAAAAAGTCAAATCTAAAAATCAAGACTAATTGATTTTAGCGATAAAAAATATTGCCCCAATCCTTCATGCCCAGTGGTTGGGTACCCATCCGAATACTCTTATCGAAAATATCGCCATCGACAGCCGTTCGTTGCAGAATGGAGCGCAGACTTTATTTTTTGCAATCATCGGCCCGAATAACGATGCCCATAATTACATCGAGGAATTGCTTGCGAAAGGCGTCCGGAATTTTGTCGTGACGCACATTCCGGAAAATACTGCTGGTCAGGCAAACTTCTTGGTGGTAGAAAACACGCTCGATGCCTTACAAGCATTTGCAGCATATTACCGCAACCTTTTTGATTTTCCAATTATTGGAATTACCGGAAGCAACGGCAAAACGATTGTCAAAGAATGGCTCAATTTTTTGCTCAACCCGGATTATAATATTATTCGAAGTCCAAAGAGTTATAACTCCCAAGTTGGTGTTCCGCTTTCTGTAATTGCCATTAATGAAAAACACAATCTAGGCATTTTTGAAGCCGGTATTTCGACCACCTTCGAGATGGAGAAACTCGAAAAAATCCTGAAACCGTCCATAGGAATACTGACTAACATTGGTTCAGCACACGATGAAGGTTTTGCCAACATTGGCGAAAAAATGAAAGAGAAACTCAAGCTTTTTCATCACGCCAAGGTTTTGATTTATAACAAAAACAAATCGATTGATGCTTTTATCAATCCGAAAGTAAAGACATTTTCATGGAGTTGTAAGGACGAAACTGCTGATGTTTTCATCACGAAAAAATCGATTTTAGACAAGACTCTTTTAAAAATAAAACAAGCCGACGCTACTTTCGAAATCAAAATTCCCTTTCAAGACGATGCTTCGGTAGAAAATGCGATCCAATGCATCATGGTATTATTGTATTTTAAATACGATCCGAAAACCATTGAGAGCCGCGTGGAGCTTTTGTTTCCGGTGGAGATGCGCCTGAAAGTAAAAAATGGTATCAACCGTACAACATTGATTGACGACAGCTACAGTTCCGATTTTCAATCGTTAAAAATAGCGCTCGATTTTCTGGAAAGTCAAAAACAATACAAACGGAAAACGGTGATATTATCCGATATTTTTCAAAGCGGATTATCGAATGAGGAGTTGTATTCGAAGGTTTCGCAATTGATTATTTCGAATAAAATTCATCGCGTGATTGGCGTTGGTGAAACGATTTCGAAATTCAAAAATAAATTCCTCAATTGCATTACATTTAAGAATACCGAGGATTTTATCACACACATTGAAAGCCTGAATTTTGAAAATGAAATGATTTTGATTAAAGGCGCACGAACCTTTCATTTCGAAAAAATCGTTTTGTCTTTAGAAGAGAAAACGCATGAAACCGTTTTGGAGATCAACCTCAACGCTATTAGCCACAACCTTAATTTCTTCAAATCTAAATTGAGATCGAAGACCAAGATGATGGTCATGGTAAAAGCTTTTGGCTATGGCAATGGTGGATTTGAAATCGCCAAACTACTCGAACACCACAAAGTAGATTATCTAGGAGTCGCGTTTGCCGACGAGGGAATCACGCTGAAAAATGACGGCATTCGTTTACCAATTATGGTTTTAAATCCCGAAACCACGAGTTTTGCTGCGATTATACAGCATCAATTGGAGCCGGAGATTTACAGTTTGAAAGGATTGAAAGCCTTCTTAAAAATTGCTGCCCAGAAGAAATTAAAAGAGTATCCAATCCATATCAAACTCGATACGGGCATGCACCGTTTGGGTTTTGAAGAGGAACATATCGACGAACTTATTGGTAGGCTCAAAGAAAACCGATTGGTAATGGTTCGCAGCATCTTATCGCACATGGCAACCAGCGACGATTTGGAGCATCATGAATTTGCACTTACACAGATTGATTTGTTTGAAAAAATGTCCTCCCAATTGATGATTGCACTTCAAATAAAACCGATCCGGCACATCTTGAATACTTCCGGAATTAGTAATTTTCCGAAAGCTCAATACGATATGGTTCGATTAGGAATTGGACTTTACGGCATTTCGAACAATCCGGAAGAACAACCCAGTTTGGAAAATGTCGGCACTTTAAAATCAATTATTTCGCAAATCAGAACTATTGATTCAGGCGAAAGTGTCGGTTATGGCAGACGATTTATGGCAACGAAGATGGCTAAAATCGCTACGGTCCCAATTGGTTATGCTGATGGTATTTCCAGACATTGGGGTAACGGTTTGGGTTTCGTGACGATACACCATCAAAAGGCGTCCATTCTCGGAAGCGTTTGTATGGACATGATGATGGTAGACATCACCGATATCCCCTGCAAAGAAGGCGATTCAGTAACTATTTTTGGTGAAAGTCCAACGGTTATTTATATGGCGGAAAAACTGCAAACCATTCCCTATGAAATTCTGACCGGCATCTCCCAACGCGTAAAAAGAATGTTCTATCGGGAATAAATTAATTTGTGTTTCTTGATGATTTTATGTTAAATATTTATTTACATTAGCCTCAATTTAAACCAAATACTAACTAAACTTATTTATTATGTTAAAAGAATTTAAGAGTTTTATTATGACAGGCAACGTAATTGAATTTGCTGTTGCCGTGATTATGGCTGGTGCAGTTGGTGCAGTTGTTAACGGATTTGTAGCTGATATCGCAATGCCAATAGTAGGAATGTTGACCGGAGGAATCGATTTCTCCGCTCTTAAATATGTTTTATCCCCGGAAGTGAAAGATGCTGCAGGTGCCGTTGTCACTCCTGAAAATGCCATCAGATATGGGGCATGGATAAATACTATCGTTAGCTTAATAGTAGTTGGCTTTGTAATGTTTATGGTCATCAAAGCATATACAAAAATGAAAAAACCAGCTCCGGCACCACCTCCAGCCGGACCAACTCAGGAAGAATTATTGATACAGATTAGAGATTTATTAAAAAAATAAAATCAGATAAAAAAAGGAAGCTATTGGCTTCCTTTTTTTTGCTTTTATTTAAAAGCGCTGATGCTGTTTTCGTCAAAGCTGCAATCATATAGGACTAACGGATGCAAGAACGGCAGCGCGCTCTAAAAATTCCAGGTCTTTTTAAAAAATTCTATTTCCTTGCAGATGGATATTTGTTATATTTGTGCCTTTATTAATGTTAATTTTCAAAAATGAAAATAGCCGTTGTAGGAGCCACCGGAATGGTGGGCGAAGTGATGCTTCAGGTTTTGGCCGAAAGGAATTTTCCGGTAACCGAATTAATTCCTGTTGCTTCCGAAAAATCTGTTGGTAAAGAAATCGAATTCAAAGGAAAAAAATATAAAGTCGTAGGCATGCAAACCGCTGTCGATATGAAAGCAGACATCGCTTTGTTTTCAGCAGGCGGAGAAACTTCTTTAGAATGGGCTCCTAAATTTGCGGCGGCAGGAACAACCGTCATCGACAATTCTTCTGCCTGGCGAATGGATCCCACCAAGAAATTAGTCGTTCCTGAAATCAATGCAGATCAATTAACCAAAGAGGACAAGATTATTGCCAATCCTAATTGTTCTACGATTCAGATGGTTTTGGTGCTCGCGCCATTGCATAAAAAATACAACATCAAGCGAGTCATTGTTTCTACGTACCAATCGATTACTGGTACCGGAGTAAAAGCCGTACAACAACTCGAAAACGAATATGCCGGCACTTCGGGTGAAATGGCATACAAATATCCTATCCACAGAAATGCTATTCCACAATGTGATGTGTTTGAAGAAAACGGATACACCAAAGAAGAAATGAAACTCGTTCGTGAAACCCAAAAAATCATCGGAGATGCTAACATCGCTGTCACTGCTACTGCCGTGCGGGTACCAATTGTTGGCGGACATAGTGAAGCGGTCAACGTTGCTTTTACAAACGATTTCGATTTGAATGAAGTTCGCAATATTTTACAACATACTTCCGGTGTTGTCGTTCAGGACAATCCCGATACGTTTACCTATCCGATGCCGATGTATGCACAAGGAAAAGATGCCGTTTTTGTCGGCAGAATTCGCCGTGATGAAAGTCAAGCAAACACCCTAAACATGTGGATAGTCGCTGATAATTTGCGTAAAGGCGCGGCTACAAATACCGTTCAGATTGCGGAATATTTAGTAGCACACCAATTGGTTTAAATACGCTTTTTTTGTTTGGATTCGAACCTTTAAATTTTGTTAAAACACATCGCTTTCCCTTCGGGCTTCACTACTTTTGAACCGATGAAAAAAAGATTTGCCATAATCAATTCGAGTTTGATGCTCGCAGTATTGTTCTCAATGCTGTTGCAATCAGTGCATTCCTACGAGCATTTGAGCAAACTTTTTTCTGAAAAACAATGCCATCACCAGTACAGTGGCAAGGACGAATTTACGCACCAGCACCATCCATTTGATCACTGTTTCGCTTGTGAATTTACGTTCAGCCATTTCTTAGATGCGGAAAAATTCACGTATCAACTGCATTCCGTAATAACGGAAACCCCTTATTTTTTTACTACTGTCGCCTCTTCGGAACGTTTTTCCGGCAGTTTGTATTCTCTTCGTGGCCCTCCAGATTTTAGTGTTTAAATAGTGTGCCCGTTGCCTTAAATTAATTTTTATAGCAGCATTATTTTTTAACTATAATTCATTGCCATGAAAAAAACATTCCTAACGATATGCTTCGGTGTATCGGCTGTGCTGCAAGCGCAAAACGCGGTTTCCGGAACCGTCACTGACACTAAAAATCAACCGATTAAAGGCGTTTCGATATATGCGCCCGAACTACATAAAGGTACCACGAGCGATGATAATGGCCGTTATACTTTAGGCAATCTGCCGAATGGTTCTATAAAAATCTCCTTTGTTTACATTGGCTATACAACGCAAAACAAAGCACTCAACCTGCAGGAAAAAACTAACTTGCTGAATATTTCCCTTGAAGAAGCAGTCTTTCAAATGGATGAAGTGATTGTTTCTACGGCTTTCAATAAATTACAATCGCAGAACGTCATGAAAGTTGAACACGCGAGTATGCGGTCGTTGCAGCAAAAAGGTACTTCGACTTTAATCGAAGGATTGGCAACAATTCCGGGAGTTGCGCAAGTATCCACCGGAACATCTATTGGAAAGCCTGTCATTCGTGGGCTGAGCGGCAATCGCGTTTTGGTCTATTCGCAAGGCGTTCGTTTAGAAAATCAGCAATTCGGCGATGAACATGGATTAGGTTTGAACGATTCTGGTGTCGAGAGTGTCGAAGTGATTAAAGGCCCGGCTTCGTTGCTTTACGGTTCGGATGCGTTGGGCGGCGTACTGTATTTTAATCCGGAAAAATTTGCAAATGCTGGCGATTTTAAAATCAATTTCAATCACAAGTTTTTCTCCAATACTTTGGGAAGCAACTCTTCTTTAGGTGTGAAAACTTCTACTGAACATTGGAAATTACTGGCGCGCGGCAGCTACAACACCCATTCCGATTATGCCATTCCCGATGGCGAGCGCGTTACGAATTCGCGCTATACCGAAACCGATTTCAAGTCGGGTATCGAATATACTGATTCGAAATTTTCAACAATTTTTCGCTATAATTTCAACCGTTTGGATTTGGGAATTCCGGAAAATGGCATTGCAGAACAAACGATCAGCAAGCGCACCACTTTCCCGAGACAGGCTGTTTTTAATAATTTGTTCAGCCTGAATACTATCGTTTATTTTCAAAATTCGAAACTTGATGTCGATTTAGGCTACATCGACAATGATCGAAGTGAGTTTTCCGATAGTGCGGTTGCCGGTCTGCAATTGAAATTGAGGACTTTCAATTACGACGCTAAGTTTCATTTGCCAAAAATTGGAAAAATAGAAACGATTGTTGGCGTTCAGGGCATGCATCAAACCAATACAAATGCAGGTGAAGACTATTTGATTCCCGATGCGGCAACCAACGATATCGGTCTTTTTGGAACGTCCAATTACGAATGGAAATCGAATGTTTTTCAAGCCGGATTGCGTTTCGACAACAGACATATAACCAGTGAAAATCATGGAATACCCGGTGAGGAAGGTTCCTTTCAAGCCATTTCAAAATCGTATAATAGTTTTAATGCTGCGGTGGGTTACAAAACCAATTTGATTAAAGATATGACGTTTCGTTTGAATGTTGCGTCGGGTTTTCGGGCACCGAACTTGGCTGAATTGACTTCCAATGGTGTGCATGAAGGAACGAATCGATATGAGATCGGAAATGCGAATCTGAAAACGGAGCAAAATGTTCAAACCGATTTGAATCTCGAATACAACAACAGCCATTTTGAGTTTTTCGTGAATGGGTTTTACAACCACATCAATAATTATATCTATTCGTCACCGACCGGAAATGTGATTGCCAGCAATGACGTTTTCGATTACATTCAGAATAATGCGCAATTGTATGGTGGTGAAATCGGACTGCATTTTCATCCGCATCCGTTAGACTGGTTGCATTTTGAAAGCAGTTTCGAAACGGTAACCGGAAAAAAACAGGACGGAAATTACCTGCCTTTGATTCCAGCGAATAATTGGAACAATTCGTTAAGAACGGAATTCACTATCAAAAATTGGCTTTCAGATGGCTTTGCGTCTGTAAATGTGTCGCATACTTTTAATCAAGATAATGTGAGTGGTTTCGAGACCAAATCGAATGACTATACTTTGGTTAATTTAGGCTTGGGCGGAAAAATCAAATTAGGAAAAACGGTTTTTGATTGGAATCTGAACGGCAATAATGTGTTCGATAAAAAATACATTGCGCATTTGTCACGATTGAAAACCGACGGCATTCCGAACATCGGGAGAAACATTGTTTTAGGAATCAATTTTGTGATTTAGAAATTTAGTCCGGGATTCACGGATTTTATTTTAAATGAAATTCGTGAATTTGCGGCTATTTTAAAACCGATCGGCGAATCAGGCTGTTGAACAAACGGTAGCCCAAAACCCTGCGAAGTAGTTTCATTGCTTTGGCATCAAAACCAATCGAATATCTTCTGAAATTCCGCGATGGATTTTCGGCAATCTCCAATAATTTTTGAGTGATGGCCGGCGTAAGATTGGTATTTTTTTTCGTTTTCTTGTGAAGGATTTCGGTGACTTTGTTCATCAGTTCGTTATAAGACGGAACCGTTGATTCTTCCGATTTCGTAACCATTTTTTGAAAGTTGGTTGCCGCATTGCCAAACTGAACGGTGCAGACGGCTATATTAAAATCGATCAATTCATACGCCATAGATTCCGAAAAACTTTCTACCGCTTGCTTTGTCGAATGGTAGAAACTGCCTAGCGGCAAATTGACCAAACCCGCAATCGAAGAAATATTGATGATTTGCCCATAATTCTGACTTCTGAAAACCGGGATGAAAGCACGCGAAACCTTGACTACACCCAGCCAATTGATATCGATGATGCTATTGATAATGGCATCTTCCGACAACTCGACAAAACTGCGGTAACCGATTCCAGCATTATTAATCAGCACATCAATAGTTTTGAAATCTTCCAAGATTTTCGTTTTGGCAGTACTGATGCTTTCAGTAGAGGTCACGTCTAACAAATAGCAATGAATGTTTGGCAGCTGC
>JBBRXW010000009.1:0-15363 GCA_038238295.1 Flavobacteriales bacterium
ATATTACGGGTTTATTGCGCACGGTACGTTATTTTTTGATGTTCGTCAATTTTCACTATCATTTTTTTAGGAGCTTTATCCTGCTGTCCGTTGCAATCTTTTGCGCGAAAACGCCACAAAAGGATTTCCTCTACCATCAGGGCTAGGGCAATGAAATTAACCACAATTTCCCTGCAAATTTCATTTCCGATAATTCCCCGCAAAAATAAGCATTTTTAGCAGGAAGTTGCTAAATTAGCAGCTTTAACAAAAAATTATCCATCAAAAAGAAGCGACGCTTTACTTTTTATGTAATTTAGTTCAAAAATTTAATGAATATCTTAATTCAATATATGAAAAGGAATTATAAGTTACTACTCGTAGTTATTGCAGTATCTTTGGGTTTGTTCGCTTTTACAAGCAACCTCAAACCGAAAGTTGATCCCGAAAAAGATAAAATGTTGTTAGAGCTGCTCACGTTTGTCATCGAAAGAGGACACTACGATCCGGCCGCCATCGACGATAACTTTTCTAAAGGGATTTACAAGGATTATATCGCCGCTTTAGATCCGTCTAGAAGGTTTTTTCTGCAAGCAGACATCGATGAATTCGCTAAGTACGAAACCCAAATCGACGACCAGATCAAAAACAAAGATTTGTCTTTCTTCAATCTTACGTATGACAGATTGATGAAAAGAATCCATGAAAGCAAAGAATTTTACAAAGAAGTATTGGCTAATCCGTTTGATTATTCGATCAAAGAAGATTTCAATACGGATTACGAAAAATTGCCTTACGCCAAAAATACTTTGGAATTAAAAGAAAAATGGAGAAAACAAATCAAGTTGTCTACGCTTTCTTCCTTGACCGATAAATTGAAAATGCAAGATGATAAAAAGAAAGGCATTGTCAGCGATAAGAAAGATAAATCAGCTAGTGAACTCAATACTTCTAAATCAGTAGACGATACCGCAAAAAAAACAACGGAACCCGACGTTCCAAAATCATTCGAGCAACTCGAAAAAGAAACCCGTGAAAGTTCTTTAAAATCACTAAACGAATATTTTGATTTCATCAATGATCTAGACCAGAACGATTGGTTCTCTGTTTTCGTTAATGCCATTGCGACTCGTTTTGACCCGCACACGAATTATTTTCCACCGGATGAAAAAGAGCGTTTCGATGTCAGTATGAGCGGAAAACTCGAAGGTATTGGCGCCCGTCTGCAAAAGAAAAATGATTATACTGAAATCTCTGAACTCATTTCTGGAGGTCCTGCGTGGAGAGGAAAAGAATTAGAATCCGGCGACATTATCCTTAAAGTGGCACAAGGCAATGACGAACCAGTAGAGGTAGTTGGAATGCACTTAGACGATGTCGTTAAAAAAATAAAAGGTCCAAAAGGTACCGAAGTGCGTTTGACAGTAAAGAAAGTCGATGGAACGATTAAGATTATTTCGATTATCAGGGATATCGTAGAAATCGAAGAAACCTACGCAAAATCGAGTATTGTGGAGAAAAACGGATTGAAATATGGGGTGATTTATTTGCCTAAATTCTATATCGATTTTGAAAACAATGACAGCCGAGATGCCGGAAAAGATATGGCGGTAGAAGTAGACCGATTGAAAAAAGAAGGCGTTCAAGGAATCATCATTGACCTTCGGGATAATGGAGGAGGTTCTCTAAAAACAGTGGTAGATATTGCCGGATTATTCATCGAGGAAGGACCAGTAGTTCAGATTAAATCCGCAGCAGGAAAAAAAGAAGTATTGTACGATAAAGATAAGAGAATCCAGTGGGATGGGCCATTGGTCATCATGCAAAATAGTTTTTCCGCATCAGCTTCTGAAATTCTAGCGGCCGCCATTCAAGATTACAGAAGAGGAATTATCATCGGAAGTAAACAATCGTATGGAAAAGGAACCGTGCAAAACGTAATCGATTTGAATCAATTTGTAAGAGGAAGTAGCATGGGAGATTTGGGTGCTTTGAAAACGACCACTCAGAAATTCTACAGAATCACGGGAGGATCAACCCAATTAGAAGGAGTGAGCAGCGATGTGGCAATTCCGGATCGGTACGCCTACCTTAAAATGGGCGAAAGAGATATCGACAATGCGATGCGATGGGATAAAATTGATCCGGCTGAGTTCAAATTCTGGGACAAACAAACCAATTTCGATGAAGCCATCGACAATAGTAAAAAACGGATTGCCGAGAATCCAAAATTCAAACTAATTGATGAAAATGCCAAATGGATTGACGAGCGTAACAAGGAAAATGTTTATAGCTTGAATATCGACCAATTCAAAGCGGAACAAAATGCCATTGAGGAGAAAGCCAAAAAATACAAATCGATTGCGGATTATAAAAATACTCTGGAATTCAAATCGTTGCCATACGAGGTAGAAGCGATGAAAACAGACGGGTCGTTGAAAGAAAAAAGAGACCGTTGGCATGAAGGCCTTTCCAAAGATATTTATGTTGAGGAAGCCATCAATGTTCTGGATGACCTGCAGCCAAAAACTATCATTAAGAAAAACATGGTTAGTAAATTGAAAAAGGATAAATTGGTGAAATCATGATCTGATTCTGGATTCCATTTATCAAATGCAAAAACGCTCCAAGATTTAAAATCTTTGGAGCGTTTTTATGTATATTATTTGTTAGATTACCATTCATTAACCTTATTGGCATCCATCTTCAGGAAAATAAATAGCAAAATCGTAAAGCCCCAAAGCCCCGAACCCCCATACGAAAAGAACGGCAGCGGCACTCCAATAGTCGGAAAGATTCCCGCGACCATTGCAATATTCACAAAAAAGTGGATGAACAGAATGCACGCCACACAATAGCCATATACACGACTGAATTTGGTCTTCTGCCTTTCGGCCAGATAGATGATCCGAAAAATCAATCCGACAAACAAGGCAATAACAACAAGAGATCCTAAGAATCCCCATTCCTCGCCCACAGTTGTAAAGATATAATCGGTATGCTGTTCCGGTACGAAACCGCCTTTGGTCTGCGTTCCTTCGAGAAATCCTTTTCCAAACCAGCCGCCAGAGCCAATAGCGATTTCCGATTGATTGGTGTTATAACCGATTCCTTTCATATCAACTTCTTTTCCTAACAGGATATTAAATCGATCGCGGTGGTGTTGCTTGAAAACAGATTCAAAAACATAATCTACCGAAAATACAAAACCAGAAATTAAGACCATTGCGATGGCACTGGCTACAATATTCCGGTTTGACAAACGGCTTCGATAATAGATAATGCAGGTCACAATAAAGGCAATTAATATGACGGCCCACGGTTTGAATACGAGTGCGGATACAAATAGAACAATGGCTACAAATCCCGTCCACAAATACCAAGGCGGTAACCCTTCACGATAGAGGACAAAAAAGAAAACCATAAAGATCAGAGCACTTCCCGGGTCATGTAGTACAATCAATAAAACGGGTAGGAATATAATTCCCAGCGCCTGAATCTGCCTATTGACCTCTTTAAGATTCACCTGCACATCACTTAAATATTTCGCCAAAGCTAAAGCCGTCGCCGCTTTTACGAATTCTGAAGGCTGCAATCCAAACGAACCAAACGAATACCAGTTGGCTTGCCCTTTGATTGTTTTTCCAAAAACAAACAATCCCGCCAACGATAGTAAACCGATGATGTAGATGACGCCGGAAAATTTTTCGTAGAATTTGCCATCGACAGACAATACCACAAATATCAATGGAATTGCCAGACCAATGCTTAACAGCTGTTTTCCGTAGAATTGAGACAAGTCAAGAATAGAGTTGTCTTCCGATAATGAAAGCGATGATGAATAGATATTCAACCAACCCAGAATGACCAACAGGATAAAAATGAAGACGCTTATCCAGTCTAAATTATTTGTTACACTTTGGTTTTTCATCTTCGAATTAGTTTTCTGTGGCTTCTTCAGGTGTTTTGGCGTCTTTGAGCTTTTCGTCAACTGCACCAGGAACCACTGCAGACTTCGGTTTTAGCAACAAACTATCCACTTCTTTTTTGCCAGTATATTTGGCATATTCTCCTTGAAGGCTGCCTTCTAACATTCTTTTTTCTAAATCCGTTCTTGTGATTTTTTTTCTCAGGTATTTTTCAATCATCAAACTGGTAATCGGTCCAGCCCATCGGGCACCCCAATAGCCGTTTTCTACCAGTACAGCTATCGCAATTTTGGGATTGTCTTTAGGCGCAAATGCAACAAAAATCGAGTGATCTTGAAGTTTCACGCGCTTGCCATTTATCTTGGCGAAATTTTCCGCAGTTCCGGTTTTTCCGCAGATCGCAATTCCATCCACCTGAAGCGCATGCGCCGTTCCTAAATTATATACATCATACAACCCTTCAATCATTGGCTGGAAAAATTTTCTATCTATTGTAGTGACATGCTTGGTGCGAAACTTCTTATCGATTGCATCGCCTTTTATGGTTTTGATGATGTGAGGCGTATAATAAAACCCATGATTCGAAACTGCTGCCATCATATTTGCCAACTGAATTGGAGTCATTAAAACTTCTCCCTGCCCAATCGCATTCGAAACAATCGCAGTACTTCGCCAACCCCCATTAGGATAAATCTTCTTATAGGTTTTTGATGACGGGGCATTCCCTTTCTTTCCTGTAGGTAAGTCATACCCCATAAACTGTCCCAATCCAAAACTTTTGATATGGTTGCTCCACACATCAACGCCATCAGCAGGTCTGACGAATTTGTTAATGGTCTTCATATAAACCGTTCCAAAATACGCATTACATGATTCATAAATGCCGCGATGCAATTGTTGAGCACCTCCATGACAGTGGCATTTCATAAATCGACCTCGGGCGTAGCTAAATCCGTGATGGCACACGACAGTTGTTTGCTCATCGATGACCCGTTCCTGCAACGCCACTAAGCCTGTCAGGATTTTGAAAGGAGAACCCGGTGGATATTCTGCCAACAATCCTCGGTCGTATAAAGGTTTTGCAATAGAGTCGCGGTATAGTTTGGTGTAATTTCTCGACCGTTGTCTTCCAACTAAAATAGCCGGATCATAGGACGGTGCTGTTACCAAGGCTAATATTTCTCCTGTGCTAGGCTCGATAGCGACAATTCCACCTCTTTTATTGACCATTAATTCTTCACCATATTGCTGCAATTCCGCATCAATAGTAAGGTGAATGTCTTTTCCCTGAACCGCTATCGTATCATAACGTCCTTCACGATAGGAACCAATTTCACGGTTGTATTTGTCTTTTTGGATATATTTTACGCCTTTAATGCCACGTAAAGTGGTTTCATAACTTTCTTCAACCCCTTGTTTTCCCAATAAATCACCACTATTATAGTACGGATTTTTAGCGACCGTTTTTTCGTTAGCTTGTGTAATAAATCCGAAAACATTGGCACCGAACTTCACCTGATAATCACGGAGCGATCGCTTTTGAATATAAAACCCTTCAAATCTTCGGATCTTTTCCTGAAAGGCAGCAAATTCTAATTTATTCAATTGTGGCAGAAAAACCGAAGGCAATCTTGGACTGTAGATTTTTGCTTTCGTAATAATTTTTATAAAGTCTTGTTTTTGGATACCCAATAATTTGCAAAACTCTAAAGTATCAATATTTTTCATGTCTTTAGGAATCACCATGATGTCGTATGAAGGCTGGTTGGCCACGAGAAGTTTGCCATGACGATCATAAATATACCCTCTCTCCGGATAGTCGTATTTAATCTTTATCGCGTTGTTATCGGATTTTAACTTAAAGGAATCATCTATAATCTGCAAGTAAAAAAGCCTTAACACCAACAAAAGTGTTGCGATGATAATGATAGTAGGCAATAACACTTTTCTCATCGTTTCCCTGGCTTAATTAAATAGATGATGCAGATACACAATACTAAAGTGAATAGCGTGCTGAGAATGGTTTTGAGAATAATCTCCCAAAGAAAATTGAGTTGAAATACTTCCAGTATAAACAAAACAAAGTGGTGGAGAACTACGGCTATAAGTAGGAACGAAAACCGTTCGGGTGTCAATACATCATTAAGGCGTACCGTTTGATATTCGTAGCTCAATCCAAAGGAAAATTTGAAAATATAAGGTCTGTAATAGGCGAGCAACAAACTTGCCGCGGCATGAACTCCGCCGGAATTACAGAACATATCTAATATTAATCCCAGAAAGAAACTGGCGACTAACAATCCCGTTTTGTTTCCATTCACCGGATATAAAATGATGAATAAGATATACGGATATGGATTGATATACCCCAGCAAATCCATATTATTAAAAATAAGAATCTGCGCTGCAAGAAGCAGAATAAACCGGGCGATATTGACTAATATAGCACTATTCATCTTCCTTTTTCTCTAGTTGAAGCCTTTCTTCTCGATCTTTACTTTTAATAATATACACATGACCTAAATTCGTCATATCGTTAAAAAGCTTCACATTCAAAGTATAGTAATTGGTCTTGTTATCGATGTAGATTTTATCAATCGTTCCGATTCCGATATTCTCCGGGAAAATTTCCGATTGACCACCCGTGACGATCGTATCCCCTTTTCGTACCGATGCTAGTCTTGGAACGTCAATCAGCTGCACAAAACCGGTGCTTTTTCCATTCCATACCAAAGAACCGAAGTGATTCGATTTTTTGATCTTGGCATTGATTTGTGATTTTACGTTTAGGATACTAATCACTGTAGCGTAATTTTTTGAAGTCTTGTCAATGATACCAATGATTCCGGCACTATTGATGACACCCATATCCGGTTTAATCCCGGCGGTACTTCCGCTATTAATGGTCAGGTAATTTTCGTAAACGGTGTAGGAGTTGTGAATCACTTTCGAAACGATAATGTTCGCTTTATTTACGCCTCTAATAGTATCGATTTTCGGAACAGCTGTAGTGTCTTTCGTATTGAAAATAATACTTTTCAAACGGGCATTTTCAAGTGCCAGTTCTTCATTTTGATTTTTAAGATTCAGGTATTCGCTGACAGAATTAATTTTTTCATAAACGCCACCACTCAAGAAGTTTGCCGAGCTGATTACCTTGCTTCTATGGTACGAATGGGATTGGATTGTGAAAACTAATGAAACTACCAAAAGCAGCAAAAACAGCAATCGATAGCTGTTTTTAATTACAAAAATAAATATTTGCTGCATTGTTTAAAATTGAAAATTTTAATAACCATATTCCAAATCCCAAGATATGAAATTAGAACTTAGGATTTAGTATTTGGAATTTATTTTATTAAGATACTTCTAAACTTAGGAATGTTTTTCAATGCCATTCCGGTACCACGAACTACCGCTCTTAAAGGATCTTCGGCAATATATACTGGCAAATCCGTTTTTTGTGAAATCCTTTTGTCTAATCCTCGGAGCATCGAACCTCCGCCGGCCAAATAGATTCCGGTATTGTAGATATCCGCCGCTAATTCCGGCGGTGTTTGGGATAAGGTTTCCATAACCGCATCTTCAATTCGCTGAATGGATTTGTCTAATGCTTTGGCAATTTCACGATAAGATACATCGACTTGTTTTGGTTTTCCTGTCAACAAATCACGACCTTGAACCGACATGTCATCCGGAGCCGTTTCCAATTCTTCTAAAGCGGCACCAACGGTAATTTTTATTTTTTCTGCGGTACTTTCTCCAACGAATAAGTTGTGTTGCGTACGCATGTAGTAAACGATATCATTGGTGAACACGTCACCGGCAATTTTTACGGATTTGTCGCAAACAATTCCCCCTAGAGCGATTACAGCAATTTCGGTAGTTCCTCCACCGATATCTACAATCATGTTTCCTTTCGGCTGCATAATATCGATACCGATACCTATTGCAGCTGCCATTGGTTCATGAATCAGATAGACTTCTTTTCCATTAACGCGTTCACAGGATTCCTTTACCGCACGCATTTCTACTTCTGTAATTCCGGATGGAATACAAACGACCATGCGCAAAGCCGGTGTGAACATTCTTTTCTTTAAAGCGGGAATGCTTTTGATGAACATGCTGATCATTTTTTCCGAAGCGTCGAAATCAGCAATAACCCCATCTTTCAAAGGGCGAATGGTTTTGATATTTTCATGCGTTTTACCCTGCATCATGTTGGCTTCTTTTCCAACGGCAATTATTTTCCCCGATATTCGGTCACGAGCTACTATTGATGGACTGTCAATGACCACTTTGTCATTGTGAATGATTAAGGTATTAGCGGTACCAAGGTCTATCGCGATATCCTCGGTCATGAAATCAAAAAATCCCATAAGTCTTTTAAGGGTTATAAAGTTTATATAATTTTAACGCACAAAGTTAAACAAATTAATGTTTAAAATGACGTGTTCCTGTAAATACCATTGCAACTTTATTTTCGTTGCAATAATCAATACTTAACGCATCTTTTATCGAACCACCGGGTTGAATAACTGCTGTTATTCCAGCTTCTTTTGCAATTTCTACGCAATCCGGAAAGGGGAAAAATGCATCGCTTGCCATGACAGCGCCGTTCAGATCAAATCCAAAAATATGGGCTTTTTCAATCGCTTGTTTTAAAGCATCAACTCTTGAAGTTTGTCCTGTTCCCGAAGCTACTAAAGTTTTGTTTTTCGCAAAAACGATGGTGTTCGATTTCGTATTCTTGCAAATTTTAGAAGCAAATAGCAGGTCGTCAATTTCTTCAGAAGTCGGAGCTGACAGCGTAACGGTTTTAAGCTGTTCTTTATTGTCGGTGCGAATGTTTTTATCTTGAACTAATATTCCGTTCAGGCAAGTTCGCACTTGTTTCTGCGGCAATGCCACTTCATTCTGGATTAAAATAATTCGATTTTTCTTTTCGGATAAAATCGCAATCGCTTCGTCGTCGTAACTCGGAGCGATCACCACTTCACAAAACAACGAATTGATTTCAGTTGCTGTGGCTGTATCAATTTTTCCGTTGGCAATCAAAACACCGCCAAAAGCGGAAGTCGGATCACAGGCTAACGCTGCCAAATAGGCTGCTGCCATAGAGTTTCTTGTTGCTAATCCACAGGCGTTGTTGTGCTTCAATATTGCAAATGTCGGCGCTTCATCTTTGAATTCTAAAATCAAATTGACCGCGGCATCCACATCCAACAAATTATTATACGATAATTCTTTGCCATGCACTTTGTTGAACATCGCATCGAAATCACCAAAAAAATAGCCTTTCTGATGTGGGTTTTCGCCGTATCTTAATAGCTGTCCATTGGAGATACTTTCTTTATAAACCGTTTCATCAGTATTAAAATAATTAAAAATCGCCGTATCATAATGCGAGGTTACCTGAAATGCTTTGCTCGCGAGAAGCCTTCTGTTTTCGAGAGTTGTTGCCCCATTGTGTGAGGAAATGAAATCGAATAGAAGACGGTATTCATCTACCGAAGCGACGATTACAGTATCATTAAAATTTTTAGCGGCAGCACGAATCAATGAAATGCCTCCAATATCGATTTTTTCGATGATATCGGCTTCCAATGCGCCCGAAGCGACTGTTTTTTCAAACGGATATAAATCTACAATGACCAAATCGATCTGCGGGATGTCAAATTCTTCCATTTGCTGTACGTCGGTTTCATTATCCTGACGATTTAAAATGCCGCCAAAAATTTTGGGATGTAATGTTTTTACTCTGCCGCCAAGAATTGATGGATAGGACGTGACCTCTTCAACAGCAACTACGGGAATGCCAAGATTCTTAATAAAATCTTCTGTTCCGCCAGTTGAATAAAGGGTGACATTTTGTTCGTGTAGTTTCCGAACGATGGGCTCTAAACCGTCTTTCGAAAAGACTGAAATCAGTGCCGATTGGATTGTTTTTGTAGTGTTCATGAAGTAGTGTTGTTGTGAAGTGCAAAAGTAGTTTTTTTGAATCTAAATTTCAACGCAATCTTGTAACAATATTTATAAAACACGGACAAACCCGCAAGTGCTATTGCATTAGGATTTTGATGAAATAATACGGAATTTTACCTTGCTAATTTTTATCCTATGGTCGTTTATTTACGGTTGCTTAAAGAGAGTTTCAGTTTCGCGATGAATGCATTGCGCAACAACAAACTGCGGACTTTACTTTCGCTATTGGGCGTAACGATCGGAATTTTCTCGATCATTGCGGTACTGACTGCGGTTGATTCTTTAGACCGGAAAATAAAAGCCGACCTGAGTTCTTTAGATAAAAACACCATGTATTTGACGAGTGTTTCTTTCGGGCCGACCGATATTCCACAGTGGAAAACCGAACAGTTTCCTAAAGTGACCTATGAAGAATACCAGTATCTAAAACAAAACGTCAGTCATACCGAGAATTTTTGTTTTCAATATTTTACGAATAAAGAAAGCATCAAGTTTGAATCGAAGACGGTTTCCGATGTGAATATTGTTCCTGTGACCTCAGAGTTTGTTGATATCCAGCGACTGGAGTTTTCCGTAGGAAGATTTTTCAATGAGTCCGAATCGAATTCCGGAAAGTCGGTTGTGGTTTTGGGCTATGAAGTCGCCAAAGGACTTTTTGAGGAAAGAGAACCAATTGGGAAAACAGTGCGTTTATACGGGCAACGTTTTACAGTCATCGGCGTTACTAAAAAGAAAGGCGAATCCGAAATCGATTTGGGCGGAGGCGATGATACTTCGGCATTTTTGCCTTCCAATTTTTTGAGAAGAATTTATGGTGATAACAATGAAATGTTGCTCCCGGTAATTATTATTAAACCGGAAAAAGGGACGGATATTCCCGAATTGAAAGCCCAGATTTCTCACAAACTCCGCAACATGCGTGGCGTAAGATCAGATGAAATCGATAATTTTTTCGTCAATATTTTATCCGGGTTTACCGACCTGATTGATAATATCGTAGGCCAAATGAACCTGATTGGTTGGATTATCAGCGGTTTTTCACTTCTTGTTGGAGGTTTTGGAATTGCCAACATCATGTTTGTTTCCGTCAAAGAACGAACCAACCTGATTGGTATTCAAAAATCGTTGGGTGCTAAAAACAAATTTATCTTGTTCCAGTTTCTATTCGAATCGATTATCCTTTCTGTGATTGGCGGTGTTGTTGGCTTGCTGCTGGTTTGGATTATCTCGATTATCTTGACCAATATGCTAGACTTCGAATTCATATTAGGTTTCTGGAATATTGTTCTCGGCACCGGATTGTCTGCCTTCATCGGTTTGGTTTCTGGAATCTTGCCGGCACTTTCGGCGTCGCGATTAGATCCGGTGGAAGCGATTCGGACGGGAATATAAAAGAGTTAAATAAAAAAAGAGCGCAGCTGTTATATATCTGCGCTCTTTTATTTTATAAAATGAAACTATCGAATCTCATTATTCTCAATCAAATCAATAAATAAATTGATCTTGTCTTTCAATTCTTTTCTAGGCGTAATGAAGTCGAGAAAACCATGCTCCAAAACAAATTCTGCCGTCTGGAACCCTTCCGGTAAATCTTTTCCGGTGGTATCTTTCACCACACGTGGGCCAGCGAAACCAATCAATGCGCCAGGTTCCGAAATATTCACATCTCCTAACATCGCGTAAGATGCTGTGGTTCCTCCAGTAGTCGGATCGGTACACAACGAAATATAAGGAATCCCTGCTTCGGCCAACTGCGCTAATTTTGCGGACGTTTTTGCCAATTGCATCAACGAATATGCCGCTTCCATCATACGTGCACCGCCAGATTTGGAGATCATCACGAACGGTATTTTATTTTTGATTGAATAATCGATACCACGGGCGATTTTTTCACCAACAACCGCGCCCATCGATCCTCCGATAAAAGCGAAATCCATGCAGCAAATTACGATATCTTTTCCTTTTGATTTTCCAACTCCGGTGCGAACCGCATCTTTCAAATTGGTTTTCGCCATCACTTCTTTCAAGCGATCGGAATATTTTTTGGTATCTTCAAAATGCAACGGGTCTTTGGAAGTCATCTTGGCATCGAGTTCCTTGAATTCATTATTATCAAATAAAATCTGAAAATATTCAACGCTTCCTATTCGAACATGAAAACCATCTTCCGGGCTAACCCATAAGTTGCGCTCCAATTCATCGGCATCAATAATCTTTCCTGTTGGGGATTTATACCACAATCCTTTCGGGACATCTTTTTTGTCTTCTGTTGCGGTAGTAATCCCTTTTTCTGTTCTTTTAAACCAAGCCATAATTCAGTGTTCAGTTAGTAGTTTTCAGTAATCCGTTATGATTACAGTGTGTTTACATTATTCAAATCAGCAAAGGCCTGCTCCAGTCTTTTGTTGAAAGTCACTTCGCCTTCTCGAACCCATTTTCTCGGGTCGTAATGTTTTTTATTTGGAGATTCCGGTCCGTCCGGACTTCCGATTTGTGTTTTCAAATACGCGATATTATTGACCATATAATCACGGATTCCTTCGGTAAATGCAAATTGTAAATCGGTATCGATATTCATTTTGATGACACCATAACTGATGCCTTCTCTGATTTCTTCTAAAGTGGAACCGGATCCGCCATGAAAAACAAAATCAACTGGATTGTGACCAGTATTAAATTTATTTTGAACATAATCCTGAGAGTTTTTCAAGATTTTCGGTGTCAATTTTACGTTGCCCGGTTTGTAAACGCCGTGTACATTTCCGAAAGCCGCCGCAATGGTAAACCGTGGACTCACTTTCATCAATTCTTCATAGGCATACGCTACTTCATCAGGCTGCGTATATAATTTTGAACTATCAACATCTGAATTATCAACACCATCTTCTTCACCGCCGGTAATGCCCAATTCGATTTCTAATGTCATTCCCATTTTGCTCATACGCTTTAAATATTCTGCGCAGATTTCAATGTTTTCGTGAAGCGGTTCTTCCGATAAATCGATCATATGTGAACTATACAGTGGCTTCCCAGTTTCAGCAAAATGCTTTTCGCTGGCATCTAGCAGTCCGTCCAACCAAGGCAATAACTTTTTTGCGCAATGGTCCGTATGAAGAATCACCGTCGCGCCATAGGCTTCCGCTAAAGTATGAATGTGTTTGGCGCCTGCGATTCCACCGGCAATAGCCGCTTTTTCATTGGTGTTAGATAAACCTTTTCCGGCATTGAATGCTGCTCCTCCATTAGAGAACTGAATAATAACGGGCGCATTTAGTTTCGCAGCCGTTTCTAAAACACCATTGATCGTGCTCGATCCTGTGACGTTGACAGCGGGCAATGCAAACCCTTTTTCTTTTGCGTAACGGAAGATTTCCTGCACTTGATCGCCAGTGGCAACTCCAGGTTTTATGTTATGAGCCATGGTTCAATTATTTAAAATTAAAGAAAACAAAAATAATAATTAATACGCTTAGAAAGGATAATTTATCCCAATATTTACTACACCGTTTGCGAAATTGTAATCCCGGAACCATTTTTTGTTAGACTGCTCTGCCGGATTGTAGGTCTTGAATCCGAAATCCAAACGAAACACAAAAAAGCTCAGGTCATAGCGCAGTCCGAATCCCGAACCAACCGCCGTGTCTTTCAAGGATTTTAATCCATTGAATGTTGATTTTTCATCCTTAATATTGTCAAAAATATTCCAGATATTCCCGGTATCGATAAACAATGCCCCATTGAATTTTCCAAAGAAATTGAACCGAAATTCTGAACTCAAAGCAATCTTTAAGTTGGCTTCATTAAAATCATCAATAGCACGGCTGCTTCCCGGGCCCAAAGAATACGATTGCCATGCGCGGTTGTCATTCGAACCGCCTGCATAATAACTTCTTGAAAACGGAATGTTGTCGGAGTTGCCGTATGGAATCGCCAAACCAACAAAACTGCGGAGCGCAAATACTTTTTTATGCTTGAGGTCCCAATGTTTGATGTATTCGAATTCTCCTTTTACATATTGTGAATATTCCACTTGCAATATCGTTCTTTTCCCATTGGCATTTTCGGGTTGCTTGAAGGTTTGTGCAACCAGATCGACCACGTTTCCAGCCAATTCGAATTTGGTTTTATAAACATGGAAATTTTCGTCATTGATTTCCCTTTTCGTTGTTTTGGATACGGTAAAATTGGATGCGAAAATCAAGTTGTTTTCCGTTAATCTCGATTTGCGCTCATTGATACTGTTAATGGCTTTCTTATCTTCCTCAGTTGTTACGATGACAGGGTTCGGACCCAGCACATCTGCAATAAAGGCATTGGCCCCTTTATCAATAATCAGATTTCCCTTGGTGTCATAATAACTGGGATTGGCAGGGTAGGATTGCGCGAAGTTGTTTAATATCTGATACGACGAATTATAGACATTGAAATAATTCTGGATATTAATATTTTTCACGTATTGAATATTCACCAAGTCATAGCGTACGGTGGTATTTCGTTTGGGATTCCAGTTGTAGCTGATAGCGCCCGTTAAGTTTTCCTTATCGAGCCCGATGTTGTTCTGTTTTGAAAATCCAACGCTCAATGCCGTCGATGGAATCATACTTTTAGGAATGATTTTATCCGTATTGAAAAACATGAAAATACGCGGAAAATTGAGTTTCATATCCACGCCATATTCCGATACATTAAAGAAATGATCGTTCGGATTAGCCACTTCTTTGGAGGCGCCGATATTGCCGCGTGCCGCAATTTCAAAGGTTTCAGCGCCGTTAAAAATATTTCGGATGGCAAAGGATAAACTTCCAGAAATTCCAAAATCAGTAATATTCGAATGTGTGAAATCGATGGAATATCCAAAGCTGAATTTCTCCCTTTGCGTCAAGTAAATGTTCGCGATTAGCGACGTATAGAGCGAATCTTTCGGGTCAAGTTTGTATTGGATGGTAGGATAATTAAACACTTTCAGATTGCTCAGATAGCGAGAAGTAAGTACGGTCCGGTTGTCTGAAAAAAGACTTCCTTTGGTGATAAAAATAGCATCGGTCAACGCTTTGGGTTTGTATTTTAATCGCCCTTTGCTGAAAAGATTGAAATTCGAAAAAGTTGTTTTCTTCTCTTCCGCAAGGGTGTCTTTCGATTGGAAATCAGTATAGATATTGACTTCACTGATTTTGTATAAATGAAAAGGCGTGGTTTTCGTCGAATCATTTTCCCGATAGGAATAGTTGCTTATTTTTAAATTGATGTTGGTCTTGTGATTCGAATTAATCGTATCGATATCATAACTGATATTGTTCGGCTGAAAATTAAACGCGCCATTGTTGCGGAAATGTGACGTGATCCGGTTGCGTTCATCTTCTAAGTCTTTGGTCTGGTATTGTTTCCCGGACTTAATCAAGGAGTTCGATTTTTTAGTGTTGTATAGTGAATCAAGTACCGGCGTCTGGATTGTTGTCCGTATAGAATCGAT
>JBBRXW010000010.1:0-15222 GCA_038238295.1 Flavobacteriales bacterium
ACGATTTCTGGTTTGAAGTTCTTGATCAAATACGACAATCCATCGGCGAGAATCAAACGCCCTTCAGCATCGGTATCGATAATTTCGATGGTAGAACCACTATAACTTTTAATGACATCGCTAGGCAGCAACGATTTACTATCGACTGCATTTTCACAACAAGGAACAATTGCAGTAACACGGACTGGTAATTTTAAATCCGCTATCAACTGCATAGCACCTAATACCGCTGCGCCGCCCGCCATATCGCATTTCATTTGCACCATTCCGGCAGTCTTGATATTGAGTCCACCAGTATCGAAAGTGATTCCTTTTCCGACCAATCCTACGTGCCTGATTTTTTGTATATCGCCGGGAGGAACATAATCCATGATAATAAATTGCGGTTCGCGGTCGCTGCCTTTTCCGACTGCCATAAAAGCATCGAGGCCTTCAATTCTGGAAGCATTCGCATCTAAAACGATAGTTGAGAAACCGAAAGTAGCTCCACTGTTTTGTGCCCAGCTTGATAAGTAAGTTGGCGTTACGGTATTCGGCGGCAAATCGACCAACGAGTAAATTTCCATTTGGGCGTTGGCAATTTTTATGGCACGTAAGGCCACTTCAGAGAAATCGGTTTTGGAAAGCAGTGCGAGTTCAAATCCTTCTTCCTTAAAAGGATGTATTTTTTTCTTGCGGTAATGGCCGAGGTTATAGGTTCCCAAAAGCAATCCAGAAATACTGGCTTCGACTTGTTGCAGCGTGAAGGTTTCGGGAATAACCAATACCACATCTTTTCCAAAGAGTTCTTTTTCTTTCGAGGCAATTCTTCTAAAAACCGCTTTCAATGATTTATAATCAATGGTTTTTCCTAATCCGATAAACACATGGGTGCAATCGTATTTTTCGACCATATAATAGGTGTCTTTTTTTCCATGAAAGACTTTGGAAGAAACCGCCACACCGTGAAACTCAATCGGAACGACACTTTTGGAAGTACTTTCATCAACCGGAATCAGAAGAACACCAGAAAAGCCTTCGAGATTTTTTATATTTTTTGTCTGCATTTAATTGTCTTTTGTATTAAAAAAAAGCCATTCAATTGCTTTGGGAAACTCATCGCTCCAATACGTTTCATTGTGTTTGCCTTGCATGTTGATGCTTAAATTGATTTTCATTTTATTTGTTACAAATTCATTTTTGATCATATTCTTTTTGAACTTCCTGACATGATCGATCATCGTCGCACTTTCATCACCGCCAGCATACAAATAGATTTTGGTATCGCTAGGTTCAGAAAAATCGATACTGGTGAAATCCATTTTCGGAACCACCCATAACGACGGCGAGAAAATCATCAGTTTACCATAGACTTCCGGATACATTAATCCTGAAAAAATACTGACCAATCCACCCATCGAGCTTCCTCCAATTCCGGTATATTCACGTTCGGTTTTGGTTCGAAAGGTCTTGTCTACAAAGGGTTTAAGCGTATCGGTTATAAAGCGAATGTATTTTTTTCCTTGCCCGACACCCAATACTGTTTTGCCGACATTATATTCTTTAATGCGGTCCTTTTCGGCGTGTTCGATGGCAATGATAATGATTTTTCCGATTTTATATTCGGACATGACCGCGAGTTTCTTATCGATTTCCCAGTTGCCGTATTTTGCTTTTTCATTGAATAAATTCTGTGCATCCTGTAAATACAATACGGGGTAACTTTCCCCGGATTCCTCATAGTCATGCGGTAGTAAAGCCCATATCCGTCTGGTTTTGTTGAGTTGTGGAATTTCAAATTCCTCAGAGATTAGATGTACTTTAGGAAGAAAATTTGGTTTGAATGGCAACCAGTTTTTTCTCCATTTATCAACATGTTCCTTATGCACGCCGCAATGGTCTTTGCACGAGCGATTATCGGTACGGTTGCCGTATTTATCGATTTCTACTTCGCTCCAATCGCCTTTGGTAAATTTATACAACAACTCCTCCGGATAAACGAAGTCATTAGAAAACTTGTAATGATACAGGCCATTACCGATTTTCTCCATCTCAAAATCCTTGTCTTGTGTATGCCAATTATTGAAATTCCCTGAAATAAAAACAGGGCGATCATCATCTTCATCGGTTGTCAGCAAAATGTTGAGTTGGGGTTCCGTCAATTCGGCTTCAATTGTTGCGGAAAGATTTTCCTTATTCGTCTTCATAGTCATGCTAAACAATACGCTTACTTGGTTTAAAAAGTAAATATAGTTTTTTGAATGTTGAAATAAAAGAAACTTTGATGATAATACGCTAGAATTTATAGATTGGAATAAATCCCTCCAAATTATTACCGATGCAATAAAATTTGAGTTCTATTAAACTTGATTATAGCAAGGTTTTGAATTATTTAACCGCTTATGATTTGTTCAGCAACTGCAACTGAGCGATGTATTGCTGGGGTGTTTCGTTTTTATAAGGGTTCATTTTTCCGATGATTTTCGCATCTTTATTCAAAATCACGACCAAAGGAAAGAAACCGTCCTTGTTGTATTTCTCCACAATCAACAGGTTTTGTTCTTTCTGTTCGCCAGAAATTTCATTCGATTGGTTCGAGAAATCAATTTTCACCA
The DNA here is from genome assembly GCA_038238295.1 of Flavobacteriales bacterium. Taxonomy (GTDB): domain Bacteria; phylum Bacteroidota; class Bacteroidia; order Flavobacteriales; family Flavobacteriaceae; genus Flavobacterium. The sequence goes on from JBBRXW010000010.1 coordinate 2,595, forward strand.
ACACAAAATTAGACGAAGCATAATTTTGGAACATGCTCGTAGCGAAGACATTTTTTTCCAACATTCGGCACGTATCACAATAGTCCAGCACCGAAAAAAACAACAGTACTTTCTTGTTATCCCGTGCGGCTTCCTTTATCGCAAGCGGGAGATTATTCTGCCAGGTTTGGGCATGAACGTGGACTCCAATAATAAAGAAAACGACAAAACATACGATGCTTTTCATACGTGGATTCGATTTTAAATTGTGCTTAAAACTATGATTTATTTCTGATAAATAGAATTTCTAACGGGATATTTATTTCAAATGCATCAGGTGAAATATTTTCGTTAATTTTACGGCAAAACTATCCTCCATGACATTTTCAAAAAAGCTTTCTCCATTTTATAACCTTACTATTTTTTATGTTATTGTAAGTTTGATTTTAAGAGTGGTATTGCTCTTTCACCCGATTACCCTATCGTCGTTTTCACTTCTGGATACTCTGATAATTTTTTTATTTGGATTTGTTTCTGACCTATTTGTCTTTATCATTGCCAGTGTGTTCCTTTGGTTGTATTTGATCTTCATCTCGAATTCCAAATACCTAAAACCTTACGGCTATATCATTTTTGGAGCCTTGGTCGCCTTGCTTTTGTATGTTTCATTTGGCAATACGATTCTTAATGAATATGGCGGTTCGTTGCCGGAAATCGGAATTAGTTTTATTGCTATCAAAACCATTTTATTCGGATTGCTATTGTTCCTGCCGAAGCAACGGAAAACGATTCGATTTTGGTTGTTCTCGTTCGTGATGTTTTTATATGTGGTGCTGATTATACAGAATGCGATCAGTGAATATTTTTTCTGGAACGAATTCGGTGTCCGCTACAATTTTATTGCTGTCGATTATCTCGTTTACACCAATGAAGTCATCGGTAATATCATGCAGTCGTATCCGGTGATTCCAATCTTTTTGGTGTTGTTCTTGGTTTCTGGATTTATTACCTATCACATCGTCAAACGTTCGAAAGAGTATTTGGAACACATTCCAACATTTTCCGAAAAAGTAAAATTGTCATTGCTATACGCCGGCTTATTTGCCATATCCTTATTCGCTATTCCGTTGGTATCGAATAAAGAAAACGCGCAGAACATCTTTACAAATGAGTTGCAGGCCAATGGGATTTACAAATTTTACTTGGCGTTTATGAATAGTGAACTCGACTATTTCAAGTTCTATAAAACGGTGCCGGAACAAGAAGCCTATGCAGTATTGAAACAGCAATTGCCTGCCATTACCAATGCATCCACTTTACGTGAAATCAAAAGCGACACTTTAGAAATGCATAAAAATGTAGTGTTGATTACCATTGAAAGCTACAGCGCCGACTTCATGAAAATGTACGGAAGCGAAAAAAACCTGACGCCTTTCCTCGATAGTTTAGCCACCAAAAGTTTACTCTTTACCAATTTGTACGCCGTCGGAAACCGCACCGTTCGTGGCTTGGAAGCCGTAACCCTATGTATTCCGCCCACAGCCGGTGAAAGCGTTGTTAAACGAAAAGACAACAAAGACAAATTCTCTACCGGGAATCTTTTTAAACAAAGAGGCTACACCGTCAAATTCCTGTATGGTGGCGATGCATTTTTCGATAATATGCAGGACTTTTTTACCGGCAACGGCTATGATATTGTAGATAAAAAAGCATTCCAATCCAATGAAATTACGTTTGCCAATGTATGGGGCGTTTGCGATGAAGACATGGCGAAAAAAGCGGTACAGACCATGAATGCTGAGGCAAAAACAGGCAAACCATTTTTTAATCATTGGATGACCGTCAGCAATCATCGGCCGTTTACGTACCCAAACAACCGCATCGATATACGCGGCGACGCAAAGTCGAGGGACGGTGGTGTAAAATATACCGATTTCGCGCTAAAACAATTCTTCGACATGGCGCAAAAACAACCCTGGTATAGCAATACTGTCTTTGTCATTTTAGCGGATCATTGTGCATCGAGTGCTGGTAAGACGGAACTTCCAATGGATAAATACCGGATTCCTGCGATGATATATAGTCCAAAAGATATCGAAGCAAAACACTACACCAATCTGATGTCACAAATTGATTTGATGCCGACATTGTTTGGGTTGTTGCATTTTAATTACCAGAGTAAATTTTACGGTCAAGATGTATTACAAGCCGATTACAAACCGCGTGCTTTCATTGCGACCTATCAAAATCTAGGTTTGATTAAAGACAATGTACTTACTATTTTATCGCCGAAGCAACAAGTCAAACAATTGCAATTGAATTTGATTTCTGATCCGAAGATTGGACCGGATTTCCAATTGCATTTTGATGAAAAGCCAATGAAAACTCAACGTAAGGATTTAGTGGATGAAACGGTTTCGTATTATCAGACCGCTTCGGATATTTTGAAAAAGAAAAAATACCAAAAATAATTTTGGCAGCACGGAAAACAGAACGTTTCATAGTATTTAATTACGACTGCAACTAGGAATTAACGTGATTGCCAGATATACGACTATTTGCTGTTGTAATGCGATGTTCTCAAAAGAAAGCAAAGCCTGTTTTCTTTGGCTAAAATCAACTTAATTAACTACATAAGGTTTGTATAATAAAATTTAATCTTAAATTTACTTTTCACAGAACAAAATCAATACGTACAATATTCACTACAAATGAGTACACCTAAAGAAAAAATAACTCCTGCATTTCTTGCTGGCGGTGGTCAAATGGGAGAACTCATTCGTACCTTTGATTGGTCGAAAACTACCGTTGGATGTCCTAATACTTGGCCGCAAAGTTTGCGTATCGCAACACGTATTATGCTTGATTGCCCTTTTGGGATGTATATTGCTTGGGGCAAAGACTATATTCAATTGTATAACGATGGGTACCGGCCAATTCTTGGCTCCACAAAGCATCCACAGGCATTGGGCATCAGCACACGCAAAACTTTTGAAGAAGCATGGAGTACTATAGAACCCATGTTTGATGGAGTAATGGAGGGTATACCGGTCGGCTTTCCTGACTTTATTTTGCATTTGGATAGGAATGGCTTTGTCGAAGAGTGTGTATTTGATTTCTCTTACAGTCCCATCCGGTTAGAGAATGGCGAAGTAGGCGGCGTATTGGTTACCGTAATTGAAACTACTGAAAAAGTAAAAGCGCTCAAAGCATTAAAAGAAAATGAGAAACGATTTCAAAATCTGGTTCGTGAAGCCAATGTCGGAATAATTGTTTTGAGCGGTGAAGAAATGCGAGTAGATGTAGTTAACGAAGCCTATGGTAGGTTAATTGAATTAAAACCTGATGATTTACTGGGAAAACCTTTATTTGAAGTGATCCCTGACGCAGAGCAAGTTTTTCGCCCCTTATTAAATAAAGTAAGACTAACCGGCGAGTCACTTTACCTTTACGACCAGCCGTATAGTGTAGTAACCAATGGGAAAAAAGTGGAAGGTTATTTAAACATTGTTTACCAAGCATTTAAAGAGACTGATGGAACTATTTCCGGTGTGATAGCACTTTGCCACGATATCACCGAGACAATCAATAGCCGTAAAAAAATTGAAGAAAGCGAACTGAAGTTAAAGCAATCAATATCGGATTTAAAACTTGCTACAGATTCTGCCAATGTGGGAACTTGGTCATTTAATATTCAAACTCAAAAATTAGAATGGAGTGCGCTACACAAAAGAATGTGGGGATATGATGAGCACCGTAACGACCTAAACTACGAAGATTGGCATTATGTAATTTTACCTGAAGATAAAGAACAAGCATTAAAAAGTGTTGAAGATGCTAGAATTAATCATAGCTTTTATGAAGTAGATTATCGAATTAAAAAAGCAAATAATGGTAGTATCTGTTGGATGAAATCCATCGGTCAATTTTATTATAACGAAATTGGAGATGCGATAACATTAAACGGCATAACAACAGATATTACTGCTCAGAAAGAAGGAGAGGAAAAAATTAAACAAAGTGAAAACCAGTTTAGGACCTTTGCCGACAGCATTCAAAACCTCGCTTGGATCGCTAATGGTGACGGATGGATATATTGGTATAACCAGCGATGGTATGATTATACTGGAGCTACTCTTGAAGAGATGCAAGGCTGGGGATGGGGAAAAGTGCACCATCCAGACCACATTAACAGGATCGTCGCGTATGTTGAAGAAGCATGGAAAAAAGACCAAGCATTTGAACTTACCTTTCCATTGCGAAGATATGACGGAGAATATCGTTGGTTTCTTACCCATGTCTATCCTATAAAAGATGCCAATGGTTCTATTGAACGATGGATAGGAACCAATACCGATATTACCGAGCAAAAAAGTTTTACCGAAGAATTAGAAAAGAAAGTTCAGGAACGTACCGAAGAATTGGTGGAAAAAAATCTTGCACTTGAACTCTCTAATGCTGAACTAAAATCTTTCAGTTATATTGCCAGCCACGATTTAAAAGAGCCTTTAAGAAAAATTCAAGCCTTTAGCAGACACATCAATGAAACCGAAAAATTCTCAGGAAAAACGCAGGATTATTTCAATCGCATTATTATAGCAGGGGAACGAATGCAAAATCTCATAGACTCTTTATTGGATTTTTCCCGTTCAAATACTACGGAACTGATTTTTAAACCCTGCGATTTGAATACCATTGTTGCAGAAGCAAAAAATGATTTGCTTCAAAGCATCACCGAAAAACAAGCAGTAATTACTTCAGAAGATCTTCCTATAATACAAGGCGTTTATATTCAAATTGCGCAACTTATTACCAACCTGATCGATAACGCCATAAAATATAGTCGCCCAGAAACAAATCCATATATTCAGATTTCTTCCTCTATAGTTTCCGGAAAAGACATCGACCATCCTTTAGCAAATCCTCGTAAAGAGTATTACGCCATCAGAATTTCCGATAATGGAATTGGTTTTGAACAACAATACGCAGTTAAAATTTTTGAACTTTTCCAAAGACTTCATCAAAGAAATGAATATTCAGGAACAGGAATTGGTTTATCTATTGTCAAAAAAATTGTAACCAATCACAATGGTTTTATAATCGCAGAAGGAAAACCTAATATTGGCTCCACATTCATCATTCATCTTCCTACAGCGTAAAAATTCTTTTCAGTAAAGAAATCCTAGAATCAAAAAGTTTCAAATTGTAAATCGCAGCTATTATTTTGTAAATCCACTACTTTACAACAATCCGTTGTATTTCCGTAAAAACCATTCCGCTGCTAGGCTAATGACAACGAGTACTAACAACCAAATCCAATCAATTAAGGGTGTTTTTTTGACGATGGCTTTCTCTATTGCTTTGTAGCTGTTGTCTTCCAATAATTTTTTAATCAGCGTATCAATTTGATTCGGTACAAATACTTCCCCATGCGTTTGCGTCGCCAATTGCTGCAGCTTATTCAAATCCGGATTAACGAATTGTTTTTCAATATCAAAATCGAGGATTTCAAAATACCCGTTATAGGTGGTATTCGTATTCAATTCCTTGACAGAAAACGTATATTGCCCAGCGGGAAGCCCATCCAAATTGACTTTAAACGCATTATTTGTTTTCAGTAAATCGTACTTTTTGATTTGATGTGTATTTTTATTCGTCACCGCAATCGTTAAACGCGCTTTTTCATCAAACTCATAGTTCTTGTTGAAAAACTGTGCGGTAATCTCGAGTGCATCACCCGAATTATAAAAACTTTCGTGATTGACCACCAATGATTTCTTCGAATTATTCGAAGCCAAATATTGAATAACCTTATCTACAAACACATCGAACTTCTCAAACGATTTGGTATCAACATGGCTTTGCAGGCGCCACTTCCAGATATTTTCTCCCAACAAAAAGGCTGTGCGCTTTCCCTGGTTTTCTGAAAAAGCCAACAACGGTGCGTTAGTATCGATATTTCTGATCTTTGATGAAAGCAGTGTAGCCACATTCGAATTGACTTTGATACTTCCAAATGCATTCTGCAACGGCGGGAACTGTTCAAACCCAATATCATCCAAAGCAAACAAGTTGAACTGCGAATTGAATCCCGCGATATAGTCTTCTTTTTGCCCACTCATTTTAAAAATAAGGCTGTTCTGCTGCCCATTCAAAAAATCATAAGCGGTATCCGTTCCGGTGATAATAAAAGTGTTGATTCCAGCTTTTTTATTGTTTTCAAATAGCGCTTCGAAATCAGTAGTCGGCTGGTACAAAATTAAAACATTATAATCTTCTAACGTTTTGATTTCATTTGGTTTAACGATCGTAACCTTTCGTTGTGCATTACTTTCAATGGCACGTTTCAAAGCGCCAACATCCGGATGGTTGATTGCCGAAACAATCGCAATATTCGTCTTTTGGTCGATGACTTCCACCGCAAAATTCTTCGTGTTGTTGTACCCGTTTTTTTCCTTTTCGTTTGAAGTAATCGACGCTTTAAAAATTTGCAATCCCACTTTATCCGCAGGCAGTAAAACGTTGACCACTGCCGATTTCTTTGAAGGCGAGAACGAAATAGTCTGCGTATTCAAAACGGAATTGCCCTGAGAAATCTTGAAATTCGCTGTGATACTTTTCGTTCCGGCGTAATTCAAAAATACTTCGACTGGGAATTTATTCTTGTGGAAAGCGTATTTATTGACATTCAACTGGCTGACTCTTAAATCTAAGAAAGTCGTCGTGTCACCCGCTACCAAAGGATACACCTTATTATTCGGGTCGAAACTATACACGTAATCATTCCCTGAAGTTTGGTTGCCATCCGTAATAATCACCGTCGGAAACGTCGTGTTCTTATAGATACTTTTGAGGTTCGTCGCCACTTCCTCCAAATTTGTCTGCTTGCCTTTAAAATCAAATTTTTCCGAAGATTCAAATTCGGTATCGAAACGATAGGATTGTAGGTCAAATTTCGCTTTCAATGCCGAATTGGAAGTCAATTTTTGATACAACTCCTTCGCTTCCGCATCCGCTTTCAAATCCACTATCGAAGCTGAATTATCAACAACGATAGGCAATGGCGTCTTAACCGTTTCATAGGTTTTGCGCGACAGTATCGGATTGATCAGCAACAGTAAAATGCAGAACACCGAGATAAAACGCAACAAAGCCAAATACCAATTCACTTTCGAATGGTATTTGGCTTTATAAAAGTATTGGTAAAATGCTAAACCACCTGCTGCCACTAGGGAAAGCAATAGTAATAAAATCGTGGTTGTAGTCATCTAATCCTGTATTTATTTTGGGGTTTTAAAATGGAATTTTTAGAATTTTAAGTCAACATTCCTCCATCCACATTCATCACCTGTCCCGTCACATAGGTGCTCATATCCGACGCAAAGAACAAACAGGCGTTGGCAACATCTTCGGTTGTTCCGCCGCGTTTCAATGGAATAGAATCTCTCCAACCCTGCACCACATCTTCGTTGAGTTTCGCCGTCATTTCCGTTTCAATAAATCCCGGCGCAATCGCGTTGCAACGAATGTTTCTGGAACCCAATTCTAAAGCCACCGATTTGGTAAATCCGATTACACCCGCTTTCGAAGCCGCATAATTGGTTTGCCCGGCATTGCCCTTCACTCCTACCACCGAACTCATATTGATAATCGAACCCGAACGGTTTTTCAGCATCGTTTTCTGAATCGCTTTGGTCATGTTGAAAACCGATTTCAAATTGACAGCAATTACCTTATCAAAATCCTCTTCCGACATCCGCATCAACAAGTTATCTTTGGTAATTCCAGCGTTATTAATCAAAATATCTACCGTTCCGAACTCGGCCAAAACCGCATCTACAAAGGTTTGCGCTTCGTTAAAATCCGCTGCATTCGATTGGTATCCTTTTGCCTTGATTCCCAAAGCGTTCAATTCGTTTTCCAAAGCCACTGCCGATTCTACCGATGAGCTGTAGGTAAAGGCCACATTCGCACCGTGTTGGGCGAAAACTTCGGCGATTCCTTTTCCGATTCCACGGCTCGCACCCGTGATGATCGCTACTTTTCCTTCGAGTAATTTCATATCTGATTCTAATTTTTTATTAGGAGCTATTCCTGCTATCGCCTCAATCTTTGCTCCTGCGTCGCAAAGGATACCGGCTCTATCAGGGCTATTTTATGTCGGTCAAATATAACAATAATTGTGTATGGAAAAAAAATTTACCACTGCAATTCCTGTAATAAAAAAATAAAAAGTTGCGAAAAATAACTACTTTTCCCTCATGATAAACAGCGCAGAACCGTTTCAAAACATCTACAACCAATACCATATGTTGGTCTATAATGTCGCGCTCCAGTATCTGCAGCATACCGAAGAAGCCGAGGAAATTACGCAGGATGTCTTCGTTCAGGTCTACCATTCTTTACAGCATTTCGATCAAAAATCGACACTGAAAACCTGGATTTACAGGATTGCCATCAACAAATCGCTCGATTTCATCAAACACAAAAACAGTAAAAAACGGCTATTCATTTTCGGAAAAAAAAGCCAGAATGAAAACGAGTATCTCAATGTTTCCAACTTCGAACATCCAGGAATTCTTTTAGAAAACAAGGAGAAATCGATTGTTCTTTTTAAAACCATCAACGAACTATCGGAAAATCAAAAAACCGCTTTCCTGCTTTCGAAGGTCGATGGACTCAGCAATCCCGAAATTTCCGAAATCATGCAACTTAGTATTTCATCAGTCGAATCGCTAGTATTCCGGGCAAAAGCGAATCTCAAGGAAAAATTGGCTATTAAATTTGAAGAATACCGCAAGAAAAAATAACGAACATCGTCTATAGCATTATGGAAAAAGAATACTGGATCAATGAAATCCTCGAAAGTACTAACGGAATCGTTGCTGTGGTTCCTGATGCGAATCTCTTTTCTAAAATTCAAAAGAGAATTAAATCCGATAATACAATTTCCACGAAATGGGTCTGGCTGGCAGCGGCGTCGATAATGCTGTTGATTTCTGTAAATATCAAATTCGTTTGTTTTAAATCCAATAAAGAGAAAGCATCGACGGAATCGATTGCCGCCTCACTTTCCAAATCAAATCAACTCTACTAAATTATGGATAAGATTAAACTTTTAACTTTTATAGTTATTGCTCTTTTGCTCGTTAATATTGGGACACTTGGATTTCTACTTGCGGGAAGAAATCACCGCCACGAAGAAAAACGGGAAGGTCCAAAAAGGCTGATTATCGAAAAACTGCATTTCAACAAAACGCAGCAACAGCACTACGAGAATTTGATTCGTTGGCACCGCGGTCAAATTGATACACTCGATATGAAAATTCACGAAACCAAAAATAACTTGTATTTATTGTTGACAGCCACCGAAGTGAATCAGATTAAAAAAGACAGCCTAATCGATCAGATTGCAGCCTATCAAAAACAAATTGAAAAGACACATTTTAAACATTTTGAAGATATTAAAAAACTCTGCAAACCTGAACAGTTAAGTGATTACAAGAATTTAACGGAGGAACTTGCCAATTTATTTTCAAGAAAACCCCATCAACAGAAGCATGACTAAGCGAAATGGTTTTTATATTGTATTGAGTTTACTCTTTTTTCAAGTGCTTATGGCGCAGCAAAGAAATGATTCATTGATTATGCAATTTCATCTTCGGTATGACGCTACTCCATTGGCATCCAATCAAAAATATGTTTCAAAAAATAACGATACGTTGCAGATAGAAACGTTTCGTTTTTATATTTCCAATATTGCAATTCATTATGCCGACAACACCGTTTTCAAACCTAAAAACAGGTACCATTTGATTGATTTAGAGTTGCCTCAATCGCAACGATTTCCAATAGACCTTTACTCCAAAAAACAAATCAATACCATCACTTTTTCGATTGGCATCGATAGCTTGGCGAATGTTTCCGGTGCTTTAGGCGGAGATTTAGATCCAACAAAAGGAATGTATTGGGCGTGGCAAAGCGGCTTCATCAATATGAAGATGGAAGGAAAAAGTCCGAGTTGCAACACTAGAAAAAATGCATTTCAGTTTCATATTGGCGGTTATGTAAAACCGAATAATGCGATACGGGAAATTGTAATTCCAATGCCAAAAACCCAAATTACAAATGCTATTTCCGTCACTGTAAATTTGGCAAAATTATTTGATGCCATCGATTTAAAGAAAACGAATTCAATTATGATTCCCGGAAAAGAAGCGATGAATATTGCTGATTTGGCTACTAAGATTTTTTCGATAGAATAATACATCAAACAGAATTTGCACTAATTATCACGCATTATATTAAACGTTTGTACAATTTGTGTTTAATAAATCTCTATGAAATTCACAGTAAAAAATAGTATTGGCATAGGCGTTATCCTGCTGATTTCTTTAGCATTTGCAAAAAAAATAGCTACGCCTATTTACTTCGATACGCCAAAAGGCTGGCCAAAAACGCATTATGATTTTTCTAAAAATCCATTAACAGAAGAAGGATTTCAGTTGGGACGCCATTTGTTTTACGATCCGATTTTGTCCCGCGACAGTACAATTTCCTGCTCCAGTTGTCATTTGCAGGCGACCGGATTTACGCATGTGGATCATGGTTTGAGTCATGGCATCGACGGAAAAATAGGCACAAGGAATTCGATGGCGCTGATTAATTTAGCGTGGTCGAAAGAGTTCCTTTGGGATGGTGGCGTCAATCATTTGGATGTGCAACCGCTCAATCCTATTACCAGTCCTATAGAAATGGACGAGACGCTCGCGCATGTTGTTGCAAAACTTCAAAAAAGTGAGAAATACCAACACCTCTTTCAGGAAGCTTTTGGCACTTCAAAAATTACCGGACAATTGACATTGAAAGCGCTTTCGCAATTCATGCTAATGCTCCAATCTTCCAATTCGAAATACGACAAAGTCATGCGGAAGGAAACCATTTTCTCAGAAAGCGAGCATAAAGGGTATGATTTGTTCCTGCAAAAATGCTCCTCTTGCCATACGGAACCGCTATTTACTAATGATAAATTTGAATTCAATGGTCTGGCAATCGACAGTACGTTGAATGATATTGGGCGGATGAAAATCACGAACCGTCAGGAAGATTATAGGCGGTTTAAAGTGCCGACGCTGCGAAACATCCAATTTACGTTTCCGTATATGCACGATGGAAGATTGAAATCGCTGACGGATGTCATTAAATATTACAATTCGATTGCAAAAGACAAATCGCTTCCGAAAGAATTGGTTGAACCAATGTTGCTGTCCGATAATGACCGCGTTGATTTAGTTGCCTTTTTAAAAACATTGACCGACACCGAGTTTTTATTTAATCCCCGGTTTTCCTACCCGAGATAATAAATTATAATGACCGCAAGAAATAAAACATAACATCGTCTAAATCAAAAACCAATTATACAAATATGAAAAAAACCGCACTTTCTCTGCTTTTACTTTTAGGTTGCCACGCTTTTGGGCAAAGCAATCCTGCCATTCTCAATTGGTTGCAAAACACTACTGGAATTACAGGACGCCATTATGTTTCCGGGAATTCAACGCCAATTGTTGATGCCGCTTTAGCCAATGTGCAATCAGTAAAATATTCCACGAACTGGGTGTATGTAACTACCAATGGAATTCCAGCCTACATCACCGGGCCTTTTTTAGATGGAAACCCGAGTTTAGCTACTACGCAAAATGGAGCAATATTTAAAATGCCATTAAATCCAACGGAAAATACAGGGGTAAGTACAGCTACTACAGGAGGTAACATTGGACTATTTAAAAATGGGGTAGCGTTATTTGATTATCGGGATGGGGTTTCTTGGAAAAACTCCACCAGTACGCTTTGTGGTGGTCCCATTATGGGGTGCACAGGAGATGGAAAATGGAATCGAGATGCTGTTGTTGGTGAAAGAGGTGGTTTCGACTGCTCCAAAGCACATCCTGCGATGGGGAATTACCACCATCACCAAAATCCAAGTGCCTTTAATCTGGATTTATTAGTAATCTCGACTGTTTGTAGTACCTATCCCTCAGATGGGTTATATGTTATTGATTCGAATCAACATGCCCCTTTGTTAGGTTTTGCATATGATGGCTTTCCAATTTATGGCGCTTATGGATACGCTAATACCGATGGGACTGGTGGTATAGTTCGCATGAAATCGGGGTACCAATATAGAAATATTACCACAAGAACGGCATGGGCAGACGGCACAGATGTTTTAGATGGTCCTGCAGTTAGTGCCACGTATCCTTTAGGCTACTTTAGAGAAGATTATGAATTTGTGGCGCATCCGTCAGATCCAAGTTATTTGGATGTGCACAACGGAAGATTTTGTGTTACTCCAGAATATCCACTTGGTATTTATTGTTACTTTACAACGGTTGATGCCAATCACAATTCCGCCTATCCGTATGTTGTTGGACCAACATTTTATGGTAATAAAACGGCAGTGAAAGTGACTTCGATAACCGAAACGACCACGACATATACCCCGTCGTTAAGTGCTAGCGTTTTTGAAAGCAATCAATATAAAGTCAGTGTTTATCCGAATCCTGCGACCGATTTTGTAGCTGTGCAAACTCCTATGACGACTCAAGATCTGAAAGTTGATTTGATTGATCTGCTCGGGAAAATCATC
>JBBRXW010000011.1:0-14714 GCA_038238295.1 Flavobacteriales bacterium
AAAGTTTATTTAACGCTGCATTAACAGAAATAACCAAATCAACTGAATATTTTTGTAGACTAGCTTTGAAATACATGTATAGCATCAGGCAAAATATATTTCTTCTTTTTACTTCGTCGATAGTAACTCTGTTTTGTTCCTGTAATAAAGAATTTAAAAGTAACAATTATACCGCCTATTTTGGTGGTGAAGTGACCAATCCGACCAATTCCTATATACTGTTTTGTAAGGGCAGTGAAGTCATCGACAGTGCTAAAATTGATAAGGACAATCGATTTTTTATAAAGTTCGACTCGCTGGCGCCGGGTTTGTACAGTTTCAAAAATGAGCCCGAATACCAATATGTTTACTTCGATAAGAATGATAGTATTATGGTACGGATCAATGCGAAGGATTTCGATAACTCGATTATTTTTTGCGGTCGCGGCGATCAAAAAAACAATTTCCTAATGGAAATGTACATGAAGAACGAAGACGACCGCTCTAAGATTTTCGATGTTTTTGATTATGATGTTGCGAAATTCACTAAGAATATCGATTCCTCGTATCAGTCGAAAAAACACTTCTATACCACCAAAAAAGAAGTGATTAAATGGAGCGATGATTTTGATGTGTATGCGAAAGCAGCACTCGATTTTCATCATTACTCCAAAAAAGAAATCTATCCGATGGCACACCAAATGCGAACCGGCGAAGATATAATCGATAAATTACCGGCTGATTTTTATGGGTATAGAAAAGAAATCAATTATAATGATGCCAAGCTTTCGGGCTATTCGCCTTTCGTGATGTATTTGTCTCATATGCTCAATAATGTCGCGACGATTCATTACCACAATCATTATACACCTTTGGATTTGGCATTGCGGACGAACATCAACAAACTCAACATCGCCGATACGTTAATCAAAAACAAAACGGTCAAAAATATCATCCTCAACAACATCGCTTTTTCATATCTTTTGGAAGATCAGAACATGATCAACAATCAGATATTTTTAGATACCTATCATAAATATTCTACCGATAAAAGCAAGAAAAACGAAATCCTAAAAATTGGGGAAGCCATTCAATTATTGAAAGTCGGCAATCCTCTGCCGGAAGTGCATTTGGTAGATACCAAGAATCTAATCCTCTCTTCCAATACATTGAAAAAACAAAAAACGGTGATTTTCTTCTGGACAGACAACCGTTCCTCTCATATGATTGCCGCCCATAAAAAGGTTTTGGGCTTAATCGCAAAATATCCGGATTATCAATTTATCGGTATCAATCTCGATAAAGACCAAGCGGTTTGGAAGACTCAATTGGCAAACCTCAACTCGAAAGGCATCATCGAATTGCGCAGTGATTATTTCGAAGATATGAAGGCCAAATGGGCCATTATGAAAGTGCACCGTACCATCATTTTAGACAGCGAAGGCAAAATCAAAAATGCGTTTACGAATCTGTTTGATGTGAATTTTGAGAAAGAATTGTAATCTGCATTTTTAAATCGTTAGATTTTTAGAATAAAAGTAAGAACTTATAAAATAAAAAGAGGCTCCCAAATGGAGAGCCTCTTTTTTATTCAAGAGTGCGCGAGTCTAAACTGTCGCGTAGCTATTAATCTAACAATTCTATTGGTTCCCTTTCGCGTAATCCGCTAAGAACTGCGCCAAACCATTGTCGGTTAATGGGTGTTTCAAAAGCCCTAAAATCGCTGAAAGTGGTCCAGTCATAACATCCGCTCCTAATTTTGCACAATTCACGATATGCATCGTGTGGCGTACCGAAGCCGCTAAAATTTCTGTTTCATACCCATAGTTGTCGTAGATCAAGCGAATTTCCTCAATCAATGCCAAACCGTCTGTAGAAATATCATCCAAACGACCGATAAACGGAGACACATAAGAGGCTCCCGCTTTTGCTGCCATTAATGCCTGACCTGCCGAAAACACTAATGTTACGTTGGTTCTAATGCCTTTGTCAGAGAAATATTTACACGCTTTCACGCCTTCTTTCGTCATTGGCAATTTTACGACGATTTGCTCGTGCAATTCCGATAACTCTTCTCCTTCGCGAATCATACCGTCGAAATCAATCGCGATAACCTCGGCACTCACATCGCCATCAACGATGTTGCAAATGTCTACGTAATGCTTCAAAATGCTGTTCTTTCCAGTGATTCCTTCTTTGGCCATCAATGATGGGTTGGTAGTAACGCCATCCAAAATTCCGAGCGCTTGCGCTTCTTTGATTTCGTTTAAGTTGGCCGTGTCAATAAAAAATTTCATATCCTAAAGTTTAATTTATCTCTGATTCTATGGGCGTTACCGCGCCGAAAAGGCGGGTCAGGCTATCCGCAGTGCAAGGCACTTTGCTCCTATCCTTAACGCGGTGCGAAATTACAATTTATAATGGTTCATCAACATCTTTTCATAAACTTTATCGGGTAAAATCCGTTTCAGTACAATCGAGAATTTCGAGAGCAACGGCCCGACCTTATAATGCACGTTCGGTTTTGCAGTATTGATAATATTATAAATCGCTTCCGCCATTTTCTGCGGATGATCACCGGCGTCTACTTGCCCATTAATCACATCTATTGTTTTTCGGTAAATCGCGGCGTACGCCGAATCGTCCGTTATTGGAGTAGTATAGCGTCCGGCGGCGATATTGGTTGCAAATTCTCCCGGTGCGACATTGGTGATTTCGATGCCGAAAGGTTTGACTTCCATGCGGATTGATTCGGTTAGGATTTCGAGTGCGCCTTTCGAAGCGGAATAAATCCCGCGGTACGGCAATCCCATATAACCGGCAATCGAGGTGATATTTATAATCAATCCCGATTGTTGCGAGCGCAGTTGCGGCAACACCGCTTTCATCACTTCGATTGGACCAAAAAGATTGGTCTCAAAATTATTGCGAATTTCCTCGGTCGGGATTTCCTCAACCGGTCCGAGAATACCAACACCAGCATTATTAATTACAACATCAATACGTCCGGAAATACGAATGACTTCAGCCACAGCATGACGGATGCTTTCCGTATTTCTGACATCGAGTGCCAATAATGGAAAAATAGCATTCGTGATTTTCTCAGGATATCTGCTCGTTCCATAAACGACATAGCCTTTATGATGCAGGAATTCGCCGATTGCTTTTCCGAGTCCAGAGGAACCGCCAGTAATAAGGACAACTTTATTCATGTTTTTTTTATCTTCAAAGGAGCACTACTCCGATGGACAATTATTTTTGAAAGCGGTGGTCATCATGCCATCGAGAACTTCCAGATTGATGTCACTTAGCTTGTTTATATAAAGACACCCGCCGCCCGTTTTGTGCTTGCCAAGTTTTTCGAGTGTCGCTTCCTGTTCTTTGAAGCTCATGATATGATAGACTGTCAGGTTCGCTTTACGCGGTGAAAAACCAATTAAAAACCAATCAACTTCTCTACCTGTTTTAGGGCTTTTGTATCGTTTGTCTCCAAAGCCAATAATTGAACTGCCCCACAATACGGGCTCCGCTCCACTGACTTTTTTCATCATGTCAAGCAATATCAAACTATCTTTTCGTTTTTGGGCGTCTTCAATGGTATTGATGAAATCTGTGACGCTAACCGTTGTTGGTTTGGTTTTGATTTGTGCGAGTTTTGATTTTTTCTCAGCCATTGGAGGATTGCTATAAATTAAGATAAAAGAACCAAGAGATACTGTTTATCTGATGGTCTGTTTCTGTTTTTTACTTCTTGCGTTCGTAATAATAGAATTCCTGTTTGACTTCGCCTCCTTTTTTATCAGCGCGTATCACGTAATAACGGTCGCCAACTGATTTGATTTCATAGCTCCAATCCGGTGATGGATTTGGGTTTTTACTTTTGTCGAAACGGTTCAAATCGAAGCACAATTTTCGTGCTGGTGGCAGTGTCACAATTTCATCGAAGCCTTGTCCGGTGACCATATACTTTAGGGTGTATTGTCCGCAAGGGCCGGGTTTTAATAAACTGTTTTCCGACGCCACTTCGGGATTGTTGCTATAGGTTTCGAATTCGTCGTGGAAAGCCTTGAACTGGGTTTTGATATCGGTCTGTGCAAAAGAAACAACAGAGACGAACAGCAATGCGATGATACTTGATTTCATAAGAATACTTTTTTAAATTTAGGATTTGGAATGTAAAGATACCATTTTAACGGAAAACCCTAGCCCTGATTGCAGCGGAAATCCTTTTTGTTTTTTTTTAAACAAAAAGATTGGAGTGTAAAGCAGGTTCCCGGCTCCTGAACAGAGAAAATATAAAACAAAAAAATCTTCCGATTGGAAGACTGTCAATTGCGAAAAAGATTGTTTCGTACCTCGCAAGTAAAGAAAAAAATGGCAAGCGACCTACATCGCACCGCTCAACCACATACCTTTGCTATGTTCCCATCCTGGAGGATTTTGCAGGAGCTGGTCGTGTAGGACTTGCCGGCGCAAATATACAATCTTTTTGTATTTTCGCAAGCGAATTTGAACATATAAATTACTATTGTATATTGCAGCCTTAAAATTATTCTGATGAAAAAACGTAACCTGCTATCGGTCATTTTATTACCTCTTGTTTTGGCGTCCTGCGGCACTTCGCAAAAAGATAAGGAAGGATTTTTTAGTTTCAATACTGCCGGGTTTAAGGAGCAATACCAACCGAATGAATCGCTTTCGCTCGAGATACAAAATGCGCAAAACAAAAAAATCGACAGCATTATCTATTATCTGAATGACGAGAAAATCGCAGCTGAAAAAGGAGCCGGAAAAGTTACTTATGCTTTGAAAGGGAAGAAATTCGGCTACCAGAACCTGAAAGCTTTGGTGTATTTTGAAGGCGACAATATAGAAACGACGGCGCGCGTCGAGCTGGTCTCAGACATCGAACCGAAGTTATTGAATTATAAAATTATTAATACATTTCCACACGATACGTTGGCGTTTACCGAAGGTTTCGAGTTTTTTAGAGATACGTTGATGGAAAGTACCGGGCAAAATAAAATGTCACACTTCCGAAAATACGATTACAAAACCGGCAAAGTGTTTAAGCAGGTTAACATCGACGATCAGTATTTTGGCGAAGGGATTACGGCAATCAATAACAAGATTTACCAATTGACTTGGCAATCGAATGTTGGTTTTATTTATGATGCGAACTCTTTGAAGAAACTCAAGACGTTCAACTTCGACAAAAAAATTGAAGGCTGGGGAATGACGAACGACGGGAAAAACATCTACCAATCGGACGGTACTGAGAAAATCTGGACGATGGATCCGGAGACGCAAAAGATGACGGGTTTTATTAATGTGTATACGAACAGTAATAAGATTAAGAGCATCAATGAATTGGAATGGATAGACGGGAAAATCTATGGCAACATTTGGCAGAAAGATGCCATTGCCGTCATTAATCCCTTGACCGGCGCGGTCGAAGGCGTATTAAATCTAGCCGGATTGCGAAGCCAGATCAAATATTCAAAGGCTGAAGTGCTCAACGGGATTGCGTATAACCCAAAAACCAAAACGATATTCGTAACAGGGAAAAATTGGGATAAGATGTTTGAGATTAAAGTATATTAATTGGCTGCTACTTTTTGTCGATAAGAACATAGCATTATAAATAGTAAAGAGGCTCTCCATTGTTGGAGAGCCTCTTTAATTATCTAAAAATCTAACGGACTAAAAATCTATTTCTTTTTGGGTCCGACGTCTTTTCCATTCTGATACACATTACTCGACGGATTGTACACCATCATGTTTTCCTGTGTTTTGTTTTTGAGTTTGACATCGCCTTCTTTCGTTAAGCTAAATTCAAAGCCTTCGTGACGGTTTTTCTCAACGGTTTGCGACGCATTTTTGAGTTTATCCAGCCATTGTATTTCCTTGATGTTCGTTGTCGTTTGGATGTTCGCCAGTGGTTTGGTTTTCGTAGCGACATTCCATATTTCAGAATACACTTCAATTTTATTTTCTGTTCTTTCTTTGGCTTCGGTGAGTGTGGTTTCTGTCCATGAAACTAGATTCAAAACAGTTCCTTTTACTATAAATGGGGTAATCGAACAATTCGTCGGCATGCCTTTTACAGCATACTTTTTCAAAAGAATCGTATCTTTTGTTGCTTTGCTATTGATGAAAAGATAAAGGTTGTTTTTTATTAATTCGACCGAGAGATTTCCAGATTTTGCCAAAGCATTCGAGGCAGCGCCTTTAGTGGGTTTCTTTTTTTGTGCGTAGGATGTTGTTGCCATTACGGCTAGTGCAAATACAAAGATAATTCGTTTCATTATTGCTTTTTTTTAGGTTGCTGAAAATTACAAAAAAATTTACCTCAAAAAATAACCACATAGAAAATTAGAAGGGGAAAACTTTCTGTCTCTATGTGGTTACAAAAGGTAATCTTCTAACAACGCATAAAAAAACCGGATTATTGCTAATCCGGTTCTTTTTAACGTATTAAATCAATTACTTCACTTCTTCAAACTCTACGTCTTGCGTATTATCGCCTTGACTATCCGCTTGTGGTTGTGGTTCTTGACCTTGACCTTGTTCGCCCTGAGCGTACATCGCTTCCGTGGCAGTTTTCCAAGCCGCGTTGATGTTATCCAATCCGGTTTGAATAGCTGCTAAATCTTGATTTTGGTGTGCCAATCGCAATTCATTCAAAGCATATTCAATGGCCGTTTTGTGCTCGTCAGTTAATTTCTCACCCAATTCTTTCAACTGGCTTTCCGTTTGGAAAATCATGCTGTCCGCTTCGTTCAATTTCTCAACTCTTTCTTTCGCTTCTTTATCTGCTCCGGCATTGGCTTCGGCATCTTTTTTCATTCTTTCGATTTCTTCTGCTGTTAAACCTGAAGAAGCCTCGATACGAATATCATGCGATTTGCCAGTTCCTTTATCAGTAGCAGAAACTTTGATGATACCATTGGCATCGATATCAAAAGTCACTTCAATTTGAGGAACACCTCTTGGCGCTGGTGGAATTCCATCTAAGTGGAAACGTCCGATGGTTTTGTTATCGGTAGCCATCGCTCTTTCCCCTTGCAATACGTGAATTTCAACCGTTGGTTGAGAATCCGCAGCGGTAGAGAACACCTGCGATTTTTTGGTTGGAATGGTAGTATTCGACTCAATCAATTTGGTCAAAACACCACCCATAGTTTCAATTCCTAATGATAAAGGGGTAACATCTAACAACAAGACATCTTTGACATCTCCAGACAAAACACCTCCTTGAATTGCAGCTCCAATCGCAACCACCTCATCAGGGTTTACTCCTTTTGATGCTTTTTTACCGAAGAATTTTTCAACCTCATCTGCAATTCTAGGCATACGCGTAGAGCCACCAACTAAGATTACTTCGTCGATATCTGAAGTAGATAACCCTGCATCTTTCAATGCTTTTGCTACTGGAGTCATAGAACGTTTTACCAACGCGTCAGACAATTGTTCAAATTTCGCTCTCGTTAATTTTTTCACCAAGTGTTTTGGTCCAGAAGCGGTAGCTGTTACGTAAGGCAAATTGATTTCAGTTTCCGCTGAAGAAGACAATTCGATTTTCGCTTTTTCAGCCGCTTCTTTGATACGTTGCAATGACATAGGATCTTCTCTCAAGTCGATTCCTTCCTCAGATTTGAATTCATCCGCCAACCAATCAATAATCGTTTGGTCGAAATCATCTCCACCCAAGTGCGTGTCACCGTTTGTAGACAATACTTCAAAAACGCCGTCTCCTAATTCCAAGATAGAAATATCAAACGTACCACCACCTAAATCGTAAACGGCAATTTTCTGGTCTTGCCCTTTTTTATCCAAACCATACGCTAATGCTGCAGCAGTCGGCTCGTTGATGATACGCATTACTTTCAAACCTGCGATTTCTCCCGCTTCTTTCGTAGCCTGACGTTGTGCATCGTTGAAGTATGCCGGAACCGTAATTACCGCTTCCGTAACCGTTTGACCCAAATAGTCTTCGGCTGTTTTTTTCATTTTTTGAAGTGTCATCGCTGACAATTCCTGTGCAGTATACAAACGACCGTCGATATCTACACGTGGCGTGTTGTTGTCTCCTTTCACTACAGAATACGGCACTCTTTTCGCCTCAGCAGTAGTTTCAGAAAACGTGTGACCCATAAACCGTTTGATAGACGCAACCGTTTTTGTCGGATTCGTCACCGCTTGTCTTTTCGCAGGATCCCCTACTTTAATTTCACCACCTTCCACAAATGCAATGATCGATGGTGTGGTTCTCTTTCCTTCTGAATTAGGAATTACTACAGCTTCGTTACCTTCCATTACGGCAACGCAAGAGTTGGTTGTACCTAAATCAATTCCAATTATTTTACCCATTTTTATC
This sequence comes from Flavobacteriales bacterium, assembly GCA_038238295.1. Lineage (GTDB taxonomy): Bacteria > Bacteroidota > Bacteroidia > Flavobacteriales > Flavobacteriaceae > Flavobacterium. Next base: position 8,360 of record JBBRXW010000011.1, read on the forward strand.
TATTTTAATTTTTACTGTGTGTTTTTTATTAACTCGGCGACCGATAGTCAATCTTTGTGCCAGTAGAAATTAGCGCGGTATATTGTCAGTTTCTGGTAAAAAGTTATGACATGATGTCATTTTTTAGGAGCTATTTCCCGCTATCCATTGCAATCTTTCACACCGAATAACGGCGCAAAAGGATTTCCATTGCTATCGGGGCTAGGGCATTCCGTTTCAAAGGGTTAAAGTGGGTACCTTTTTACCTTAGCTCTGTCGAGCTGCTGTTATAATCCGTTATTAACCAAGTCAGAAATACGGCAATAGCAAACGACAAATAAAAATATTTGGCCAAATCACCTTCAAGATTGCCAAGATAAAATGCTACAGCGACTAGAGCTAACGAAACAATTAACTCAATGATGCCATGAATTTTAAAAGGAATTATTTTGAAAAGCCCCAATTCAAATTTCGTCGTTACGGTCAAAATCAAATGTATAATGCCTAATGCATACGTGAACTTTGAAGTCATTTCAGGTAAAACAAATACAGTGGGTGATACCAATAGAAATAAAACTACACCGTAATCAACTGCGCCGTGAATTCTAGAATTTAGTTTCATATATTTTTTATTTTAAAGATACAACATATTGTGGTTCGTTCAAATCGGATTGAAATAACCCTACTATTTTATTTTCTTCTAAAGATCAAACGTTCATTAAAGACCACAATCGAAATCAATATCAACGCATACGAAATAATCTGGGTGATATGCACTGCTTCTTTAAAATAGAACACCGCTAGAAAGAAATGAATCAACGGATTGGTATACATCAAAATGCCGACGGCGGAAGAATTCATTCCTTTCAAAGCATACAGATTCAAATACAATGGGATAATTGTAAAAATTACTACAATTACAACCAGCAAAGTATAGAACAAACTTTCGGTCGGAATCGCTTCGCTGTAGGTCGGAAAAAAAGGAATAATTACAATGGAAGCAATTAGCATTTGAACAGTCAGAATCACAAAGCGGTCAAACTGATTGTTCTTTCTCTGACTAATCAGATACAAAGCAAAAGAAAACGCAATCACCAAACTATACATCAAATCGGTAATGTGTCCGTACGACAATATCGCGCAGCTAATCATGCAGAGCACCACCGAAAACCATTGCCATCGACTCAACTTTTCTTTCAAAATAAAATACGCTAGAATCGTCGTGACTATTGGGCAAATCATATACGCGAACGACGCCGACTGCAAGCTGACATGATTGATGGCATAGATGAACAGAAACCAATTGAATATCAATAAGAAGCCACCGGCAATCGTTAAGAAAATCATTTTGTTGCGGACTTTTTTCTGAAGGTTTTTAAAAACGATCCAATCCTCCTGAACTTTCTTTTTCCTAAAAATAAGATTAATGCCTAGCAATAAAATAGCCGCCAAAAAAATCCTGTAAAATAAGATATCAAGCGAAGCATAATTTTGAAGTGGTTTTAAAGCCAAACTGAAAAATCCCCAAATAATAAAAGACGCTAAGGCCGACAGGTAATACTTATTGAACTGCATACACTCCATTTTTTTGCAAATGTACTCAATACAAATGATGCGTAATCGAATCCAGATGTTAAACAATCCTACATATTCGATAGTTGAAATGACAATCCTTCAATTTTAATAATTCATTAATGCATTTTATACCGTCATTCAATTATATTTGCTTCTCAAATCTATCTTATGGAAGAATGTATCTCCGTTTTTGATATGCTGAAAATTGGCGTCGGTCCATCAAGCTCCCACACACTCGGACCTTGGCGCGCCGCCGAACGTTTTCTTGGAGAATTACGGACGGAAAACCTTCTGCAACAAACTACACGGGTAAAAATCGATTTATACGGATCACTTTCGTTAACCGGAAAAGGCCACGCGACCGATTTGGCAGTCATGCTCGGTTTGAGCGGACAAGATCCCGAATATATTCCGGTGCAAAACATCGCCGGCATTATTAAAAATATCGAAGACCACAACGAAATCAACCTCGGCAACGAACACAAAATCTCCTTTTCCTTTTTGATGGATATTGTCTTCAATAAAAACTTCCTTCCTTTTCATGCGAATGGCCTAACATTTACTGCTTTTTTAGAAGATGATACGACCTATATTTCTACCTTCTACTCTATCGGTGGCGGGTTTGTCGTAAAGGAAGACCGGCCGAATGCCAAGAAAAAATTAGAAATCAAGTGTGCTTTTCCGTTCCCGATTCAGAATGCGGAAGAGCTTCTTAAGTATACCATTGAGGAAAATAAAATCATTTCTGAAATCGTCCTTGAAAACGAAAAGTCGATGCGCACCGAAACGGAAATCGACGATCAATTGATGCGCATCTGGAACACCATGCTCGAATGCATGTATATTGGCTGCCATTCCGAGGGCATCCTTCCCGGCGGATTAAATGTGCGCCGCCGTGCTTTCGATATGCACCAGAACCTTATCGGATTAGCGAATTACAGCAATCCACAAGAATGGCTTGAACAAATTCGTAAAACGGAAGTCAAATTCCGCCAAATCCTCAAATGGGTTTCGTGTTTTGCATTGGCCGTGAATGAAGTCAATGCTGCATTAGGCCGTGTTGTTACCGCACCCACCAACGGAAGTGCTGGTGTGATTCCAGCGGTTTTGATGTATTACCTCGTCATCGAAAATCACGACGCAGGTCCGAAAGAAATCAAACAATTCCTGATGGTCGCCGGTGAAATTGGCAGCATTTTCAAAAAAGGCTCCACAATTTCGGCAGCCATGGGCGGTTGTCAAGCTGAGATTGGCGTTTCATCCTCGATGGCGGCTGCCGCTTTGGTAGAAGTCATGGGCGGTACTCCCGATCAGGTTTTAATGGCCGCAGAAATTGCGATGGAACACCATTTAGGGTTAACGTGTGATCCGATTGGCGGATTGGTTCAGATTCCCTGTATTGAAAGAAATACGATGGGCGCGATCAAAGCCATCAACGCCGCAGAACTCGCTATGGAAACCGACGCCAAAAACGCGAAAGTTCCGTTGGATAAAGTCATCGATACGATGTGGCAGACGGCAAAAGACATGAACTCCAAATACAAAGAAACCTCAGAAGGCGGTTTGGCGGTGGCTGTAAATATGGCAGATTGTTAGCCTTTTAGAGTATGGTCCTAGCCCTGATAGCAGCGGAAATCCTGTCATGGCGCGGCACGAAAGTAAGCAGTTGCACGACGACAAGATCCGCAAGGACAGATTGCAACGGATAGCAGGTTCCCGGCTCTTGTAGCACTTTATATTCTAAACAACACTGCAAAAATTATTCGGTTTTCCATTTTAACTAAATCAGGTTTCCAGTCAGCCGGAAGTGGCGTAGTGGTGTAACCAGTCGGAGAAGTTACGCCACCTGAGCCTGCAAAATAAGGAACATTGGCTTCACGATGCACAAATTCTGCTCGAAATGTAATGCTTTGATTGGGCATAAAATCGAAATTTGTCGAGCAATCCCAGCCTTTAAATTCATCCCCAGGACTGGCTGAAAAAGGGTGTGTTCCTGCTGTTTGTGTTGGGTTATTTGGATTCGGTAATGGGCTCGCATCGCCCGTCGGATAAAGGACTAAATATCTTCCGGGATTGGTCATAAAACCGCCACCAGTGGTCCAAGCGAGGCGGTTTTTGTTGAACCATACTCGATTATAAACCATGCCACTTAGGAAATATTGCGACGGTGTTACTGCATTTCCATTAAAACCACGAACACCATCGCCACTTTCAAAACCAATATCAAACGTTGAAGAAAATGCTGCTTTACTAATTCCATTGGCAGTTGGTTGATTGAAGTAACGTACAAGTAAACTATTATCAGAATGAAAACGAACGCGGTTTTTTAAACCTGCAGCATCGGTTCCGTAATAATCATTCGTGAGTACTTTGACACTTTCATTCGGACACCACGTAATGTTTCCACCTATTCCTGGCATGCTGTTGAACTTTCCGTAACTCTGCCAGCCGTTAATAATCCAAGCTTCAAGTTTTAATTTTTTATTTGGAAAGACTTGCACACGCACACCGTTGAAAAACCAAGGCGTATTGTCAGAAGTAAACGACGCTTGGTATTCCCAATTCTCGACTTGATAATACGAATTCAAACCGATATATGACATAAACATTCCTGCATCAACATTGATTCCGTGCCATTTGTTAAAGTGATAACCGGCATACGCTTCTGACAAATAACGATACACATTATCGAGTTGGTATTGCCCGCGATACACACTATAATCATTGCGTGGAATTACCGTTGAACGTGTTCCGAACTGTAACATTACTTTTCCGCGTGCGCCTTCATAATTGAATTCACCACCGATGTTTGCACTCGATAATTGCATTTCATTATTGCGTGCCAAAGCAGTAGAACCTACAACAGTATTGTCGTTCGGATTGTTGAAGGAATGCGTATAATTCGCATCAATCATAATACTTCCTGTAAAGTATTTATTCGATAACACGGAAGAAGTTCTTCGGTCGGAACCGTTTTGCCACGTCATATCCATACCATCAAAAGGGGTTTTTACGGTAGTGGAATCTTGTTGGGAAAACGCAGAAATAGTGCTGAAAAAAGAAACTAAAAAAAGAAATTTATTCATGATAAAAGTTTAATTAATTATACGTTCTAAGGTTAGTCTGGAAATGGGTTGGTAAACAATCGGAAGTTTTTCAATCTCGACATCGCTTTTATCCAAACCGAAAGCCTTTGCATCGGAAAGCGATAATTTTTTGAGGAAATAATGAGCATGCATTAGTAAACCATCTTTAATCTCAAAGTCATTTTCGACGGAAATAAATTTTTCGAGTATGACGAATTTATAATCTGGTTCGCTATTATACTTTGAGGAACCGTCAGGGCGGATGTGCAAATTGAGTTCTTGATTTTGAACTAAATCCTGAACGATTTTTTTAAAATACAACTCAACTTTTGGTTGAACACGGAAACCGACATTCATGATAATTTTGATAACTTTATCATCAAGCAATTCGATGACTTGGTAGTTTAATGTATATGGTTCGTTTGTTCTATTGATATGAAGAAACCAATATACATCAGCTCTTTTTGGTTTTTTAGAGAAAATCGATTTGAGTATTTTTTCTTCGATTTCGTAGTTTTTATCGGCTTTCGATAAATAAATCAAATGTGTCGAATATTTCGGAATGCTATCGTCTTCACTCAACGTTTTAAGCATTTGTATCTGCTCGACCAGATTCGTAAACTTCAAAAAACGATTGTTGATTTTTCTTGAATAATACCAAACATACATTACCAAAAAGATGAATAATTCAAAGAATAAAAACATCCAACGTTCTTTGATTTTGACAATGTTGGCAATAAAAAAAGAAATCTCAATTGCTGAAAAAACGATCAGTATTAAGGTCACCCAAATGGCTTTTATTTTTTTAATAAACAGTAAATAATACGTCAATAAAACCGTAGTCATCAGCATTGCAATGGTAATCGAGAAACCATAGGCAGCTTCCATGTGTGCCGAATTTTTGAAATACAAAACCATCAAAATACAGCCAATCCACAAAATGGTATTGACGGATGGAATGTAGATTTGTCCTTTCAAATCGGTTGGGTTTCTGAGTGAAACACGAGGCCAAAAATTGAGTGACATCGCTTCATTAATTAAAGTATACGAACCACTGATCAACGCTTGAGAAGCAATAATAGCAGCAAAAGTGGCGATAATTACTCCTGAAAGTAAAAACCATTCCGGCATAATGGTGTAGAAAGGGTTTCTGCCATTGAGACTTGGACTTCCTTGCGTCATCAACCAAGCGGCTTGCCCAAGATAATTGACGAGCAACGCTATTTTTACGAAAATCCACGTGATGCGAATATTCTTTTTGCCACAATGTCCGAGATCAGAATACAAAGCTTCCGCACCAGTCGTACAAAGGAATACAGCTCCGAGTAGCCAAAATCCTTTCGGGTATTCGACCAACAATTGATACGCATACTTCGGATTTATAGCTTTCAGTATTTCTGGATGATGCAAAATTTGAGAAAACCCCAAAACGAAAAGCATTGAAAACCACACCACCATTGCTGGACCGAAAAAAGTTCCGACTTTCTGCGTACCAAACCTTTGAAAAAAGAACAAGCCCGAAAGAATGGCAATGACAATTGGAATCGTTGGTAAGTTCGGAACGATCGCTTCAAGACCTTCAACAGCAGAGGCTACCGAAATTGGTGGTGTGATGATTCCATCAGCTAATAATGTTGTAGCTCCTAAAATTGTTGGAATGACGAGTTTTCCTTTTCCAAAACGTTTAACCAAAGCGTATAATGAAAATACCCCAC
>JBBRXW010000012.1:0-14691 GCA_038238295.1 Flavobacteriales bacterium
AACCATTGAAGTTTCCAGCTATAGATTTTTGAAAATAAATTTACCTTTTTCGGTATCGAAAGACAGATTTTCATCAGAGAACAAAGTATCGAAAATTCCTTTTGAAATTAATTCCGATGGTTTGTTTTGAACGCATTTTTCAGGAGTCATCACCAACATTTCATCACTCATCTGAATCGCCATATCGATATCATGGGTCGAAAATAAAATGCACTTTTGCGTTTCTTGTGTCAGTTTTTTCAACAGTTTGAAAAGCGACACTTTATGCAACAAATCGAGATGTGTTGTCGGTTCATCTAATATAATCAAAGGCGTGTCTTGTGCCAATGCTCGCGCTATCATTACGATTTGCAATTGCCCGTCACTAATTTCATAATGCTTTTTTGAAATCAAATGTCGGATCTGTGTCCGTTCGATGGCTTCGTTTATTTTCTCTACATCTACTGGAGATAATTTCCCAATCCAGTTGGTATAGGGCTGCCGTCCCAATGCGACCAATTCATAAACGGTAAGATTGCTTGGAGGTAATTTTTCAGTCAGTACCAAACTGATTTCTCGTGCCAAAGCTAAAGGTTCAATTTGACTAAGATTTTTAGTATTCAAAAAAACGGCTCCAGAAAGTGGTTTTTGGATGCCAGTTATGGTTCGGATTAATGTAGATTTCCCAATGCCGTTCGCTCCAATCAAAGCAATCAGTTTTCCTTTTTTTAAAGTCAGATCAATAGCCGAAGCAATACAATCGTTTTGTTTTTTATGTGTATAGCCAATACTGAGTTTTTCGGCTTTTAAAATGATTTGGTCTTCCATCAGTTCATCATTTTTCGTTTGTGTACCAGCAGCCAAATCACTACTGGTGCTCCAATTATCGAAGTTATCGCGTTGATAGGCAACGTAAAATTACTGCCTAGAAGTTGTGAAATCAAATCGCAAAGCAACATAATTCCAGCACCCAAAAGCAACGTGCTCCAAAACAAAATCGTATGGTTGCTGGTTTGAAAAGTCAACTTCGCCATGTGTGGCACTGCCAATCCTATAAATGCAATCGGTCCAGCGAAAGCGGTAATACTTCCGGCTAAAATACAGGTTGCTAAAATAATTATCAAGCGCGATTTGTTGTAATTCATCCCGAGACTTTTGGCGTAGTTTTCCCCGAGCAACAACGCGTTCAAAGGTTTGATGCTGATGACGCTTATTAGAAGTCCAGTGAACACGGAAATAGTAAGAATTTCAATCGATGTCCACGATAAATTTCCTAAGTTCCCCAGCGACCAAAATGTATATTTTTGCAATTGTTCCGCGGAACTAAAATACGTCAGCACGCCGACAAAAGCGTTGGTGAAACTGCCGAACATCAGACCGACAATGAGAATGGCCATGGTATCGCGCAAACGCTGTGAGACAAAAAGTATAATCAGTAAAACGGAAGTACTTCCGATGCAAGATGCGATGATAATTCCGTACGAAGAAAACAAAAAATCACCGATGAAACTCGGTAAAAATCCGGCGCCTAAAATCACAAAAGCAACGCCAAGGCTTGAACCGGAACTCAATCCCAAAACATACGGCCCGGCCAATGGATTTCGGAATAATGTCTGCATCAGCATGCCGCTCACGGACAAACCCATTCCAACTAAAACGGCAGTGATTGCTTTCGGCAAACGGTAATTGATAATGATGTATTCCCAAGTTTCTTTCGAGGCTTTTCCACCGGAAAGACTTTCGAAAATATCTTTCATTGGAATGGTAATCGAACCGAAGGCAATATCCAATGCGAACAACAGCAAACCTGTCAAAATCAGCAGTGAAAATAAGAGGATATTTCGGTTGTTTGTTGGCACTTAGTTTAGTTTTTCAAAGAAAAATAATCGATAATCCGGCAGCAGTTCCGGGTGAAAAATTTTAAGCAAATCTTTCAAAACCAGGTCGGGACGATTCGGTGCCAATTCGTAGAAAATAAGGCCGCCGGTTTTGCCTTTTTTAGTGCTGAACGAATAGACTTTTTTGTTTTTGAAAGCGGCAAATTGACTGTAATGCGGATTGTCGGCAATCATTTCTTTCAGCGATGTAAACTGCGCCGGGCCGATCCAAAAGTCGGCATTTTGTGCTTTTTCCAATACGGTTTCGAACGGCAATGATAAGCTTCCGGTTCCGTTCGAATCTTCCCATAAATACTTTCCGCCGGCGTCTTTGATGAAGATAGCACTCCAGCTGTTTCCGTGTGGCAAATACCATTGGTTTTCGAAAATGGCCCCGGAAAAGGCGGTGGGTTTCGTGGTTGTTTTTTGCGCCAATGTTAAGGCGGTTTTGTATTCTTTTTCGATGTTGGAAAACAGTTCATTTGCTTTATCCTGTTTGCAATACAAAGCACCAAAGAACTTAATCCATTCTGCTTTTCCGAGTGGAGATTCCTCGTTCCAATCACCATTAAACATTATTTTTAATCCATTTTTTTGAAGATTGTCTAAAGTTGGATTGTTGTTGTCGATACCAAAACCAACGATCAAATCGGGTTGCAGATCGATGACAATTTCGGTATTTAAGTTTTGATTGGCGCCCAATTCCCGGATTTTTCCAGCATCGACTCGGGAACGAACTTTCTCCGATGAAATGTATTTCGTTTCGGGAAAACCGACTAGCGTATTCTCGACACCCAACATTTCCAAAGAAGGAATATGTGTAGTGGAAGTCACTACAATCGAGTGTAAAGGAACCGCAATCGTAGGCAGCTTTTTCAAACTATCAGGAATGACTCCGCCTTTTTCTTTAAGAACATACGTATATATTTTGCTGGCTTTCGGCCATGGATTGGTAATCGTTACTACAGAAAAGCCTTTGTGTTGATAGATCGCAATTCCTTTGGCATAATGAATTTGATTTTCAGTTGCAGTAATTGAAATCGTTAAAGGTTGCTTCGACTGTCTGCATCCACTGATGGAAATCAAATTCAATAGAATCAAAAAAGCAGCAAAAAAAGATTTCATAGCATCATTTTGAAGAAGGGCAAAGGTAAAGGTATTCGATTTTAAAAATCAAATTTAATTTTTAAATCCAATACAGAAACCTATCTTTGCCTTCGAATTAAGGTTGGAATTTGACTATTTCAAATTTCATTAAAAGGGAATTAGGTACAATCCTAAGCTGTTCCCGCAACTGTAAGCTATTCCGCTTGTTGTTAACTACAAAACCACTGTTCGCCACGGCGAATGGGAAGGTAAACAACAAGACGCAAGCCAGGAGACCTGCCTTAATCGTAACAAATATCGAATCTTCGGGAAAAAGATTCAGAAATTATGACTGCTAAAAAGCTATTATTATTCTGGATATTGCTGTTGTGCCAAGTAATTGCTGCGCAGCAGGATTCTATTGTTCCGCTCAAAGAAGTGGTGGTTTCTGATGCCCAGTTGCAACGTTTTTCCCATTCTGTTTCGGTGCAAAAACTCAACGATTCGATTATCGAAAAAAATCAGGCGTCGTTAACGTCATTACTGCACTACAATACCGTAATTTATTTCAAGGAAAACGGCCTTGGAATGGTGTCGTCGCCATCTTTCAGAGGAACAACGGCGCAGCAAACGGCTGTAATCTGGAATGGCATCAATATCAATTCGCAATTGACCGGGCAAACCGATTTCAATACAATTAGCAGCAATGATTTTGAAAATATTACTGTCAGAGCCGGTGGCGGAAGTGCCCTTTATGGAAGTAGTGCCATTGGTGGAAGCGTTCATCTGAATAATGAGTTGCAATTTAAAAATCAATTCCAGAATACTGTGCTTTTGAATTATGGTAGTTTCGATACGTTCGGAGCGCATTATAAAACTAGTATTTCGAACGAAAAAAATAGTGCTACCATAAGTATTTCCAGAAATAGCTCGGATAATGATTATGAGTATTTAGGAATGAATGGCAAGAAAAATGAAAACGGGCAATTTTATAATACGAGCATGAATGTCAGCTTTGGATCTAAAATCAATGCCTTTCATTTTTTGAAATTCTACAGCCAGCTTTTTGAAAGTGAAAGGCATTTTTCCGGAACATTGGCGGCACCTTCTAAAAGCAAATACCAGGATTTGAATAGTCGAAATTTATTAGAATGGGCGGTGGTCTATCATCAAGTTCAATCGTCATTGAAGGTCGGTTTCCTGAGCGAGAAGTATACCTATTTTGAAAATTTTGCAACGAACAATTACGAAACTTCGAAAGCAGAGACTTTTGTTGCCAAGTATGATTTGGGGTATCAAATCAATTCGAAATGGGAAGCGAATGTGATTATAGATTTTAATCAAATTAAAGGAATTGGTTCGAATATCGGAGCGAACCATCGGAATATTGGTTCGGCGACGTTTTTAATGAAATACAGTTTTTGGAAACACTTGCAAACCGAATGGAGTGTTCGAAAAGAACTGACGAATGCTTATCAAAGTCCATTGCTGTATGCACTGGGCATCAATGCTCCATTGACCAAACATTATGGTTTGAAATTGAATCTGTCGCGCAATTTCCGGATTCCAACTTTCAATGATAGGTATTGGCAAGGTTTGGGCAATCCGGATTTGAAACCAGAAAGTTCCTATCAGGCGGAGTTGGGCCAGGTAATAAAGTACCGACATTTCGCGTTTTCGGTGACAGGCTATTTTATCGATATTCAGGATCTGATTCAATGGATTCCGAGCCAAATGGATGGAAACTTCCGGCCAAACAATGTGGCACGGGTTAAAAGTTATGGCTTAGAATCGATCGTAAATTACAATATAAAAATCGGAAACCATCGTTTTGATTTTAATTCAAATTATGCCTATACCGTTTCAGAAGATGCGGAAAAAAAGGAGCAATTAATTTATGTTCCGTTTCACAAATGCACAGCGGCATTGGCATATTCGTATAAAAAATGGAGTGCGAATTATCAATTTTTATACAATGGAAACGTAACCACGCCTTCTAGAAAATATAATACTGTAGAAGCTTATTTGGTCTCAAACGCCGGAATTGATTTTGATTTCGGAAAAATAAATGTCTTTGCCATCGGGTTCGAGGTTCTGAATTTATGGAATGAAAAATACCAGAGCGTACTGCAACGGCCGATGCCTGGCAGGAATTATAGAATGAATCTAACCTTTAAATTTTAATATATGAAATTCACTAAATTATTTTTAACAGCATTATTAGGTGCTGCTTTTTTTGCATCGTGTAACAATGATGAATCCGGCCCAATTCGATACGTGCCACAAGGCGATTATGACAGTGGGGTTTTAGTTCTGAGTCAGGGAGGATTTGGTCATGGAGATGCTTCGTTATCCTATATTTCCTCTGATTTCACAAGATTTGAAGATGATATATTTAGCACAGTAAATGCGCCGGCAATTCTGGGTGATACCGCGCAGGATATTGGTTTTTACAATGAGTTTGCTTATATTATTTTGAACGGTTCCAATAAAATTGAAATTGTCAATAGATTCACGATGGTACACATTGCCTCGATCACAACCGGCCTGAACAATCCGAGATTTATAGCTTTCGCCAGTGGGAAAGGATATGTGACGAATTGGGGGGATGGAAGCAGTACGACTGATGATTATGTCGCGGTAATTAATTTGGCGAACAATACCATTTCGGCCACAATTCCGGTTGCAGAAGGTCCGGAAAGAATTGTTGAAAATGCGGGAAAATTATATGTTGCCCACACCGGAGGTTTTGGTTACGGGAACACGATTTCAGTGATTAATGAAGCGACGAATGCGGTTACTTCAATATCGGTTGGTGATGTTCCTAATGCCATGCAAATCGACGGCAGTAATTTATGGGTTTGTTGTGGAGGAAAACCTTCTTTCTCAGGAGTTGAAACAGTAGGCGGGATTATGAAAATCAATTTGTCTAACAATCAAATTACAACAGCATTGGCCTATACGGATGTTACGAAACATCCTTCTAATCTGGTACTTTCTGGTACGGATCTTTTCTATACAATGGGAAATGGAATTTTTAAAATGGCACAAACGGCAGCAGATTTACCGATAGATGCGGCATTTACGACAGCCGCTCAGGGCGTTGGTGAGATTTATAGTTTTGCCATCCAACGCAATCAGATTTATGTAGGAGATGCCGGAAATTATGTTGACGACGGCCACGTATATGTTTATTCTTTAGGAAATGTTATCAATCCGTTGCCTATAGGAACATTAGAGCATTCGTATACCGTCGGGGTTATTCCTACTGGTTTTTATTTCAATTTGCAGTAATTTTTAAAAGGCTTCTTAACGGAAGCCTTTTTTTTATCATTGTAAAAAAGTAACAGTCTGAAATTTTTTCCCCTCCTTTGTAACAATAGCCAATAGGCATCGTCTTGCCTGTACCGTTGCATACATAAAAACATTTTCATGAATCAAAACGAATTTCTTCAAATCGTTGCTCCTTTTAAGGACAAGGTATTTCGCTTAGCGAAGCGGTTGCTTGTCAGCAAGGAGGAAGCCGAAGATGCCACTCAAGAAGTTCTCGTGAAATTGTGGAATAAAAATGAAAGCTTAGATACTTACCATAATATTGAAGCCTTTGCGATGACCATTACAAAAAATTATTGTCTCGATCAACTGAAATCAAAAAGAGCAGGAAATCTTAAAATTGTTCATAATAATTTTACCGACCGAACTGCCGGGCTACAACAGCAAGTGGAGGATACTGACAGCCTGAATTGGGTAGAGAAAATAATCAATCAATTGCCGGAACAACAACGGTTGATTGTCCAGATGCGCGACATCGAACAATATGAGTTTGTAGAAATTGCCAAGATTCTCGAAATGAATGAAACCGCAATTCGCGTGGCGCTTTCGAGAGCGAGAAAAACGATACGAGAATTTATGATAAAAACACACCGTTATGGAATTGGATAAAATAAAAAAACTACTAGAAAAATACTTCGATGGGAATACCACGATTGGGGAAGAAAACCAATTGAACAGGTACTTTTCTTCCGCTACTGTGGATCCGGAATTGATGCAATACCAGCCTTTATTCGCGTATTTTTCAGAACAGAAAAAACAAAAGTTCTCCTCGAAACTGGCTATGCCTGCCGTTGAAAAGCATCGAATTATTTGGTGGTCTGCTGCTGCTTCGATTATCGTTTTGCTAGGAATTGGTTCTTATGTTTTCATGAATACTGGCACGGTGAAATCCAATTCGGATTTGGGCACTTTTGATGATCCCGAAGTAGCTTTCAGGGAAACCCAAAAAGCGCTGGCACTTTTGTCAAACCATGTGAATACCGGTATTGAAAGCATCCAATATGTTGAGGCTTATGAAGATACAAGGGATAAAATATTCATCACGAAATAAGCATCAATCAAAATAAATTTAATAATTAATCAAAATCAAGAAAAATGAAAAAGTTTGTAATCACCTTAGTTTTTATGTTTGCATCAAGTCCGTTTTTTGCCCAAGGCGCTTTCGATAAATTCGATGGACAGGACGATGTGACTTCGATTATTGTCAACAAAAAAATGTTCGACTTAATGAGTAAAGTAAAAATGGAAGCTTCCGACAAAGAAGCACAACAGTATCTGAATCTTATTAAAAAACTAGACAATCTGAAAGTGTTCACCACCAAAAGCACCAGAGTAGAAAATGAAATGAAAGCCGCTTCCGAAAAATACATTAAAACGGCCGGACTCGAAGAACTAATGCGTGTCAATCAGGAAGGAAGAAACATCAAGATTATGGTTAAATCCGGAGCGAGAGATTCGCAGGTTAAAGAATTGCTGATGTTTATCGATGGTGGAAAAGGCGAAGATACGGTGTTGATGTCGTTGACAGGAGATTTTGATTTGAATGAAATTTCTGTATTGACAGACAAGATGCGGTTCCCTGGTGGCGATGATTTGAAAAGAGCGACCAAAGGTTCTAAAGGTCCTAAATAAAATTTATATGAAAGCTATTTCACTATACGTCATGCTCGCTTGTAGCGTTGTATTGATAAGTTGTCATTCGAAACCTACATTGCAAAAATATTTCGTTGAAAATACAGAGAACAAGAATTTTGTCTCTTTGGATATTTCGCCGTCGATCTTGAATGTTGATCAAACAAAATTGACTGTTGGTCAAAAAAAAGGCTTAGCCTCTTTCGACAAAATGAATATTCTTGCTTTTAAGCTGAATGGTAAAAATAATGCGGAATTTGAAATCGAAAAGGCAAAAATTGATACGATTCTGAAAGATAAAAAATACCAGCAACTGATGAAATTCGATTCTGGGAAAGCCGGTGCCGCCTCGATAAGTTTTGTTGGTGAAGATGAACACATTGAAGAATTCGTGCTCTATGCCAATAAAAAGGAGAACGGTTTCGCCGTGGTGAGGGTTTTGGGGAAAGATATGAATCCAACTTCGATCATGACAATGCTATCGGTATTGAAACAATCTAACATCAATATGGAGCAACTGAAACCGCTGAAGGATATGATGCCGAACTAATCTAAAAAGCCTACCCATCCGGTAGGTTTTTTTATTTACTATTTGAAATATTTAAAAGGGACGAGCAGCATTCCGAAGCATTCGCCATCTTCTTTTCCCAAATGCTTATGATGCATTTTGTGGGCGCGGCGAACGGCCTTCGCATAACGTCCATTCGCAGTGCGAAACCACTTGAAACGCTGATGGATAAAGATATCATGCACGATAAAATAGGACCAACCATAAGCAAAAATACCGGAACCAATGGCTAATCCAAGAGGCATGATATCGTAGCGCCAGAGCAAGAAGAAGCTAATACTTACCAACGCATAAAAGACAAAGAAGAGGTCATTTTTTTCGAACCAAGAATCGTGATTTTTTTTATGATGGTCCTGATGAATACGCCACAAAAATCCGTGCATAATGAATTTATGGGTGAACCACGCCATAAACTCCATGAAGAAAAAGGCACTAAAAAACGCGAGTATATTTTGTAACCACATTTTTAAATGATTTTTAATTTATAATTGAAATAGCACTTTGCGAAAAGTCCATATTTCTGATAGTCCGGAACCCGGATGCGTGCATTTTTTATTTCAGCTGAAGGGGTTTTGCTGAGTTTCGAAAGTAGTTTTTTATAATAGATGTAGGCCGTATAGACTCCGAACTTTGCTTCTATCGGCAATTGTAAAATCCCTTCGTATGCGGCTTTGAAATCGGTTTCGATCTCGTTAATAATCTTTAATTTGGAATTCTCATCGAGCCGGTTTAAATCGGTATCCGGAAAATAAGTGCGGTTTAATACTTCAAAATCAGCTTTCAAATCTCTTAAGAAATTAACTTTCTGAAAGGCCGAACCCAATCGCATTGCCGGATTTTTCAGAACTTCATAACGCGCAGCATCGCCATTGACAAATACCTTTAAACACATCAGCCCGACCACATCGGCGGATCCAAAAATATATTCGTTGTATTCGAGTTGCGTACACTTTTTGCTTTTCGTCAAATCAGATTTCATGCTGTCCATAAAGGCATTAATCAATTCATCATTGATATTAAATTTATGAACGGTGTGCTGAAAAGCATTAAGTATCGGGTTCACGCTGATTTTGTTTTTCAGAGCCAAATTAAGATCGTGTTCTAAAAGTGCAAACAGGTCACTCTTATTATACTCATGGAAACTGTCAACAATTTCATCGGCGAGCCTTACGAATCCATAAATATTATAAATGTCCTGCCGAATTTTGGGCGCCAGCATCCGTACAGCAGTTGAAAAGGAAGTGCTGTAGTTTTTGGTGACATTTCTGCTACATTCAAAAGAAACAGTATCGAAGATAGATTTCATAATTTAAATGTTTTTTTGGATTAATTCGGATGCTAATTTTCCCGAAATCAGTGCAGGTGGAACCCCGGGCCCCGGAACCGTAAGCTGTCCGGTGAAATACAAGTTACGCACTTTTTTACTTTTTAGTTTCGGCCTCAGAAATGCGGTTTGCAGTAAGGTGTTTGCTAAGCCATATGCATTGCCTTTATACGAATTGTAATCTTTGATAAAATCATTGACGCAATAGGATTCTTTAAAGAGGATGTTATTTTTGACCTGTTGCTGCGTAACATATTCAAACCGCTCGATGATTTTTTTGAAATAATATTCTCTCAAGCTTTCAGTATCTTCTATTCCCGGTGCTAGCGGAATCAGAAAAATGGCCGTTTCTTTTCCTTCTGGTGCCGCACTAGCATCTGTTTTTGAAGGAAAGCTGGCGTAGAACAAAGGATCTTCTGGCCATTTTGGATCGTCATAAATTGCTTTCGCGTGCGAGTCAAAATCGGTATCGAAGAATAAAGTATGGTGCTCGATATTCTGAATTTTCTTGTCGAACCCAACATAAAAAAGCAGAGAAGACGGGGCGAAAATTTTATTCTCCCAGTATTGTTCTGTGTAATTTCGGTATTTAAAATCCAATAAAGTTTCGGTATGATGATAATCGGCACCACTTAAAATAATCTCGGCGGATTCAATTTCACCATTCACTATCAGTCCTTTTATTTTTTTATTATTGACAATGATTTTAGAGATATTGCTATTGGTATGAATAGTCACGCCCAATTCGAGGGCTAATTTTTCGATTCCCTGAACCACGCTATACATTCCATTTTGTGGATGCCAAGTCCCCAGCCCAAAATCGGCATGATTCATAAAACTATAAAATGATGGCGTATTGGATGGTTTGGCACCAAGAAATAAAACTGGGAATTCAAGTATTCGGATAAGCTTTTCATTTTTAAAGCGTTTATGGATGTCCTTACTGATGTTCCCAAAAAACTGGCTGATTTTTTTTGTCGTTTCCAGTGTAACAAGCTCCAATGGAGAAATGCCAGGACGGTAAACCAAATCCTTGATAGCGATTTCGTAGTTTTTTTTAGCTGTGGACATGAAATCAACTAAAATTTTTCCGCTCCCTTTTTCAATGGTTTCAAAAGTTTGTACAATGGTTTCTAAATTATCAGCAATTGTAACAAATTCATCAACTCCAAAGTAAACTTTATAGGCTGGTGATAATTTGTGAAGCTGGTAATAATCGGTGGGTTTTTTATTAAAATCAGCAAAGAACCTTTCGAACACGTCGGGCATCCAATACCAAGTGGGGCCAATATCAAAAGTAAATCCGTCTTTTTTTAATTGTCGAGCCCTTCCTCCGACTGTGGTGTTCTTCTCATAAATAGTTACAGAATGCCCCGCTTTTGCCAAATAGCAGGAAGCTGCCAAAGCAGAAAATCCGGAACCTATTATTTTGATGTCTTTTTTCATTTTGTTTAACAAATGTAAAAATAAATTAAACAATAAAATAATTTTTGTGATAGTTTATAATTGACTCACAAGTTCTTCTATCGAGTGGAATATTTTGGTTTCCGGACGAATTAGCGCCCGATCAATATGTTCTGTCTTTCGGCCCATAATCCATAGTTCGGAATCGTCTTTTAAAACTTTGCCTTGGATATCACTGATATATTCATCAATTTCATTGATATCCGGCTTAACCGTCATATACGTTACAAAAACTAGGTTGTCGAAATGTTTGTGAATGCCTTGCAGGTTTTCAATAGGAATACTTTCACCAAGATAAATGGTTTTGTAACCATGCAGCAGAATTTCGTAGTTGAGGTACATTAATCCCAAGTCATGTATTTCATTCATCGGCAGATAAAGAACAAAAATTTTATCATGTTTGGTCGGAAGCAGTGCCTGTATTTTTTCGGTATTAATCAGTAATTTCTGCTTGATAAGATAGCTGATGAAGTGCTCGTGCGCAGGAGTAATGGTGTCGGTCTGCCACAATAATCCCACTTCAATGACCAACGGTAGAAAGACTTCATAAAAAACTTCCCGGAAAGTTTTCTCGGAAAGCAGTTGATTGTAGGTAGCAAAAAACCCAGCTTGATCAAAATTCATCATCGCCATTTTAAAAGCATTGATCGCATGACTTTTTATACTTTTTTCTGAAATGATCTCTCGGACCAAAGATGGAATTTTTTCTGTGGGATAGGTAGCAATTTTAGAAATCTTATACCCATGGTTGTGCAACAGTGTAATGTTGAGTAATTTTTGCAACGCTGCCACATCGTATAATCGGATATTAGTACTGGTACGCATGGGTTCAAGGATGCGGTATCTTTTTTCCCAGATGCGTATGGTATGTGCTTTTATTCCCGAAAGGTTTTCGAGGTCTTTAATGGTGAAAATGGTCTTAACATTGTTCATTGTTTATCGTTCATTGAAAAAGTATAAACAAAAGTAATAAAATTTAGAAGAGTAGGCACTCTTTTACTATTAATTCATAAAAAATAAACCGTTTAGAGCAAAAAAAAGCAGTATCAAATTTTGATACTGCTTGTATTACGTGACCAGAGTTCGATTTTCATTTTAGCATATTGCTTCGTACATAAGAATTTTAGCCATAAAATCCAATCCAACTATTCCATTGAGCTTATTGCTTAATCCTGCAGCTGGTAAAATGATTATACTCGTTTATCTTTTAATTATACTTATTGCGATTCATTGCATAATGAAGTTGTGCTCGAGCTACAAATTCGTTCACCGGATTGCAATTAATGATAATTAAATAGCATGCTAGTGCAGAAATTTTGTAATCGATATGTAGATTTTTACCGTCATATCGATACACTTTTTTAAAATTATCGTTTTTTGATATTCTTAATATTTTGCAAGCATCGAAAGATCTTATGAAAAAATATGCCGCATTTATCCTGTTGCTTATAAACCTGACTTTGTCGACATGTCCCGCTTGTGAACGCAACCAGCCAAAATTTCTCAGAGGTATTGTGCATGGTTCTGGACCGGAAAGTAATTGGGATTACATCAGTATCATACTTACGATAATAATTGCTTTGGTGACCTTATTTTATACGGTAAAATGGCTTGCCAAACCAGGAGAGAAAAATTCAGATCATATAAAATATTCCATCTTAAAGTAAATTGATATGACAACAAAAAGCTCAGTCTTGATTTTTTTAGATGATAATGCAACCCCTTTGGGGTCCTTTTCGGTTCCGATTAACTTCGAATTGGATACCACGAAATTGGTTGATGGCGATCATATCCTTAAAATCGTAAGCAAAGATCCCACAGGAAAAGAAGGTGTTCGGAACATCCCGTTTTCAGTCAGAAACGGCCCCTCGATAGCGATTGAAGGTATTTCAGAAAATGACATAGTAGATGGCATGATTCCGATTATGATCAATGCCTACGGGAAAGGCGACCAGAAACAATTCCTAATAGAAGGAAGCGAAACACCAAAATCGACTCCGGCATGGTTCTGGGCAATCGTGATTGGTTTTGTGGGCTTTGCGATTTATTACTTAATAGTGGAATTGAATCTTACTTTATAATTGAATTTTTGTATCGGAGTATTTGATAATTGTTTACAATCAAAGAGTAGTAGCTAATTCATTATTCTGCTAGATTTACTATTTAAAAGATGAAATTTTGCTTCGTAAAAAGGTTTGTAAATTGGTTACTGTAAAATCACCTATTATGATAGCTGTAGGTGTCAATTATCTTGCTTCTAAGCTTATTCCAAACTTACCAAAATTCTCCGACAACTTTCGACCTATAATTAGGTATTTTCTTTTTTTGCGTTGAACACGCCTCTTCAAAACCTGTGGCAAAATTTTTTACTTTATAAAAATTGCCACAACATCTGTGGCAAAATTTTTATTTCAAAATAATTGCCACAAAAAGTGTGGCAAAACTTTTGTTTACGAAAAAATTGCCACAACTAAACAAACGCATCATGAAAAAAGAAAATCCCATCTGTAGTTTATTAGGAGTTACCCAGCACGATATGGCACTGCTGTTGCGCGTGAGCCGCAGTCAATGGTCGATGTACGAACTGGGCAAAAGAGATTTACCGGTACCTGCCAAAATGCTCCTCGCCGAAATGCTGACCCATATCAGCAGCCCAGCAGCCTCCGCCAAAAGTGTCCCGCACATCGAGAAACAGCAAGACAAAACCAAAGTACGCTTAGAGCGTTTGCTCCGCGAAAACGACTACCAACAACTGCTGACCGCCAAAAAGATCGCTAGCGCCGAAAAAAAATATACTGCGCAACTTCGAGTGTTGCAGCTTGTCGATTTTTTGAATTCCCACCCGAATTCCCACGCGAGCAGGCAAGAAGGGCAGCTCGCTGGTATGGCACGGAAAGCTTCTAAAGCGATAGAAATGGCCGGGCTGACCGATTTGACGCAGTATCAAATCAAACGGGATATGCTGGAGATTGAAAAATTGCTGCTCGAATCTAAACTGCGCAGCCTTAGGTTAAGCCGCGAAAATATTGGCGATTCCGATAGTTTTTAAATATTAAATACCCCGAACTGTACCCCTAAAGTATAGTGATTAACTACTATTTTTTGGTGTAGTTGTAAAATAAAAAACCCCATAAAACGTATGTTTTAGGGGTTTTGAGGTTGTTTTGTTGCTAATTCTGTGACCACGATGGGATTCGAACCCACACGCCCTTGCGAGCACCAGCCCCTCAAGCTGGCAAGTCTACCAATTTCTCCACGTGGCCGAAAAAAAAAAGCCATCCACCTGGGCGAACGACTTTTGTGACCTGACTGGGGCTCGAACCCAGGACCCCATCATTAAAAGTGATGTGCTCTACCAACTGAGCTATCAAGTCAGAATTAAAGAAAAGAATGAAATTTGTGACCTGGCTGGGGCTCGAACCCAGGAC
>JBBRXW010000013.1:0-14408 GCA_038238295.1 Flavobacteriales bacterium
AATTATCCGGCCGTGGTTTTGCTCGATTATCGTTTGTATGACAACAGTTTTGGGGTGTATTCCAAGCGTGCTTTTATTGTGAAGCATATTGCGATTAAAATTTTAAAAGAGGAAGCCATCGGCGAATATAACAAAGTTTCTATCGACAAGGAAGACATCAAAGATTACCGTGATTTGCGTGTAAGGGTCATCAAACCGAGTGGTAAAATCGAGGAATTGCCTCAAAACCGAATTAAGCAAAAAGACGAATCCACCAAGAAGCAATTCGTATTTGAAGGCGTTGAAAAAGGGGATATCATCGAATATTTTTACATCATCAAAAAGGATCCGTTAATGAAAGGATACGAGTTGTTTCAAAGGGAAATCCCGATTCTCGACGGGAAGTTCCAAATCAATAAACCCACGGGTGGCGAGATGATTGTTGACACTTACAACGACATCAAAAAGGAAGTCGATGGTAAGATTACAACCTGTACGATGACGAATCTGCCGGGCTATAAAAACGAAATCAGCGCTACAAACGACGCGAATCTGGCGCAATTGTATTTTAATGTACATGCTACTTTCATGAATGCGAATAAGGCTTTTGAAGATTATTATATTGCATTGGATGGCCATTTTTACCAAAGAGTTAAAGGGTCTGTGGCTAAAAACATAGTCAAAGAATTAAACCTCGAGGACAAAACCGTTTCTCTTGATGATCGATTAGAGAAATTGGACTCCTATGTCAAAGAAACATTTAGCCTTGATGAGAATTACGATTATAAGTACGAATATAAAGACATCCTTAAAGTAAAAAAAATCACCCAAAACATGTCGTTTTCCCTTTATATAGACGTTTTAGAATACCTGAAAGTACCCTATAGATATGTTTGTACGACCGATAAATTTGAAAATCAATTTGACAGCAACAGGGTCGTTCCGGGAACTTTAACCGAATTCTTACTGTATGTTCCGGAGACAAAAAAATATTTTTCTCCTCAATATTACTGGATGCCATACGGTCAAGCATTTTCGGTGACTATCGATAATGGTGCGGCGTTTTATGAACCTTTAGGCGGCATTGGTATCCGCGCTAAATTAGAGTTCTCCAAAATCGAGTCTGGTAGCATGAACGATAATGTCAATACAACTGAAAGTGAAATTCAGCTCGCTCCCGACATGGAAACCGTTTCGGTAAAGAAAAAAACGACTTTCACAGGCTATTCCGCTTTTTATTACAGGGGTGCCGTGCAGTATGTGAAGCCAAATAAAATAAAGGATTTCATTCAGGATATTGCTTTTGATGGGGTCGATATCGACATCAAAAAATACACTATCGAAAATAAAGAATACCATAACAACTATGATGATTCTAAACCTTTCACCATCAACACCGAAGTTCAGGTAAAAGAATCTTGGCTCGAGAATGCCGGAAAAAATTACCTGATTTCTATAGGGAAAGTTTTAGGAGAACAACCGAGTTTGTATCAGGAAACCGAGAGAGTCAATCCGATTGTGCTTTCCTCTCCGAAAAAATTCGTTCACACGATTAAGTTTAAAATTCCGGCAGGCTATGTCGTTAATGACTTGAAATCGCTGGAATTCAACAAAGAAATCGACAATATGAAGGCGGCACCAAAACCTGAGAAAGGCAAACCGGCTCCAAAGGCTAAAAAAGAAGAAAAGCGCGAAGTGATCGGGAAATTTTCGTCAATTGCCAAGTTAGATGGCGATACGATTACGATTTCAGTCGAGGAATTTTATAATTTTATTCACCTTGATAAAGAAAAATACGATCAATATCGGGACGTCATCAACGCTTCGTTCGATTTTTCCAAAGCAACCGTGTTGTTGACGAAAGTATAATCAGGCACTTAAAATAAAAAATTTATTTGCCTTTTAATATTTCGATAAAATAAACTCTATCAATTTCACGGCATCCCAAACTCTCTAAGTGCTCATTGTAAACTTGGCAATCCAACAATTGATAATTATCCATTTTTAATTGATTGACCAAAGCGATGAAAGCCACTTTAGAAGCATTCGGTACTTTCGAAAACATACTTTCTCCGCAAAATATATGGCCCAAATCGATGCCATATAATCCGCCGACTAAAGTGTCGTTTTGCCAAACTTCGACAGATTTTGCGAAACCCAATTCATTGAGTTTACAATAAGCTTCAAGCATTTCCTCAGTAATCCACGTGCCGCGTTGTCCGCCGCGTCTGATTTGCTGGCAATTCGAAATCACTTCCCTGAAATTTTGATTGAATGTCACAATAAAAAGATTCCTGTTGAGGATATTCCGCATGCTTTTCGAAACGACCAACTCATCAAAAAACAATACCATTCGCGGGTCCGGGGCCCACCAAAGAATCGGTTCCTCTTCTTCAAACCAAGGGAAGATTCCGGAACGATAGGCCAGCAGCAACCGCTCGGGAAGCAGGTCGCCGCCGACAGCAAGAATGCCATCGGGAGTTGCCGTTTCAACGGGCGGGAAGTAAAGTTCATTGGTTAGATAATACATCTATTACATATAAAAAAATCAGAAACTAGGATATCTAATTTCTGATTTTAAGTCTGAATTCTTGTCTCTTTTCTCTAAGATTAAAAAGGCAAATCGTCGTGCTCTTCTTCTGTGAATGTTGCTGCAGGCTCAAAAGCTGCGGCAGCCGGCATTGGTGGCGCTTGAGTTTGGGCTTGTTGTGCTTCTGCCTGTACTCTTTCAATTCTCCAGCCTTTGATGCTGTTGAAGTATTTGGTTTCTCCTTGTGGATTGACCCACTCGCGTCCACCGATATTGATAGAAACCTTTACCATTTCTCCTGGCTGGAAATTGTTTAATAAATCTGTTTTATCCTGTACGAATTCAATCATAACCACCTGTGGATACTGCTCTTCTGTTGAAATAACCAACTCTCTCTTTTTAAAACTGGCGCTAACCTGCTGCTCAGCATTAATTACTTTAATTTTTCCTGTAACTTCCATCTTCTCTTGTTTTATGTTTATTATTTTTTTGAAATTGAATTGGCTAACAACACTTTCCATGCGGAAAGCACATCATTTTTATGGAGATATTCCTTCGCCATTTGGAATATTTTGACCTCATCATCCGCACTCAAAACACCTTTGACCGCAAAATTTTCCTTTACAAATATAGTAACTTCCGGATTGGTAGGCAAGGCTTCGACATTGCCCAACATTCCCAAATCGTTCCCAGTAAAAATTGAGCTAGCCTTGACGAAACTCGGTATTGCATCAACTCCGATGCCTAGACTCGCTATAGGTTTCGGTACTTCGAAGAGCCCTTGATTGGAGCGCGAATACCAATTATTGCCTAAACGGGAAACCAGATCGATTTTGTGCTGGTCTATGGCACCATTAGCATCGAGTATTTTTTCGTCGATGTGCATTTTTACGACTTCACAGACAATTAAATTCCCTGCACCGCCTTCCGTTCCTAATGGAATAATCTGATTGACCTTGCACTCAAATTGAACCGGTGATTCCTTAACGCGATAGGGTTTGACGATGTCGGATGGAATGGCCGTTAATCCCGATTTTACAAACTCATTGACGCCATCAGCATATTCGGTACTCGACAAAGACGCTTGTTGCACGATATCGTAATTGACTATATTGATCACAACTTCTTTCGTCGCTTCGGCATTAATCAGCGTGTGCTTTACCGTATTGTCGCGGACGCGCCGCGCTGGAGAAAAAATAAGAATCGGCGGATTCGAACTAAAGACATTAAAGAAACTAAAGGGCGACAGATTCGGTTTGCCGCTTATGCTTAATGTACTGGCAAAGGCAATCGGTCGCGGTGCCACTGCGCTTTGCAGATAGCCTTGTAATGTCGCTGGTGATAGGTCTTTGGGTTCGATACTGAGCATGTCGGGAATCATATTTCTACAAAAATAGGGAATCCAAATACGCCATACGGATGGCTGTTGATAACATGCTGATTTTCTTGAAAACTATTCCCCTAGCCCTGATGGAAGCGGCATCCTTTTGTGCCAGTTTTTTGGCACGAAAGATAGAGCAGACAGCAGGATTAAGCTCCTGAAAAATCCTATTCTTTATTTTATTTATCAACAATTGACAGAACTATAACGTTTTAGTTGTCAATTTCTGTATAAAAAAATACTATTTCTAAAGACCTATTAAGAATATTTGTAATTTATTGCTAAATTCATAAAATATTTAATTTAAAAACGACTTTCAAATGAATACAAAATTATCTTTTAGAAAGGTGGTATTTGCTCTCGGTTGCTTTTGCGTTGCGTTCTCTTCAAAAGTAAATGCACAATCGGCTGCCAACGTCAACGATATCATGTTGCAGGCATTTGGTTGGGACGTGCATACGCAAAGTTCTGTGGTCAGTGAAGGGGGACTTTATAATTATTTGAAAAGCCGTACTGGCGGATTTGCTGCTGCGGGTTTCAATGTTATTTGGTTGCCGCCACCAAGCAAATCTACTGGTGGCGTCGGTTATATTCCCACAGAGTTATTTAATTTTAGTCAAACTTCTTATGGTTCAGAAGCGCAATTGCGGGCATTATTAACCGCTTTCAATACGAGTACGCCAAGAATTCATCCGATGGCAGATATTGTTGTGAATCACAGAGGCGGAACGACCAATTGGACCGATTTTACCAATCCAACTTGGGATTGTCATTCGATCACTAGCACCGATGAAGCCAATTACGTAGCCATTACCGGTGTCAGACCATGCGGCACGCCCGATACGGGAGAAGACTTTAACGGCGCGAGGGATTTAGACCATACGAATCTGCAAGTGCAAAACGGTGTTAAAGAATACCTGACCCGATTAAAAGCATTGGGATTTGACAGTTGGCGATGGGATGTTGCCAAAGGATTTTCGGCAAGTTATTTCGGAGATTATATTAATTCATCGGCACCTTATGCTTCAGTGGGAGAATATTGGGATGGCAATACGACTACTTTAAAATCGTGGATTAACGGCACCGGCAATCGCTCTGCTGCTTTTGATTTTTCTTTATATTACAATGCGTTACAACCCGCTATTAATAATGGGAATTACGCAGCTCTTTCCGGAAATCCAGGCTTATCAGGGCAATATGGATATGCTGATAAAGCGGTGACTTTTATAGACAATCACGACACATTCGTGAAACCCGGAAGTTTTACCTCTAGCGATAATATTATGAAAGGGTATGCTTTCATCCTAACGCATCCTGGTATTCCGTGTGTTTTCTTTCCTCATTATTTCGGTGGAACCTTCAAGAAAGATGGCATTACCGTCAGCTATACTGCCAATCAAACAGCGATTGATAAATTGATGGCGATTCGAAAAAACAATGGCATCAATGCGTATAGTTCGGTGGTTGTATCCAACGCCGGAGCTTTTTATTCAGCGACTATCGATAATAAAGTGGTTGTTAAAATTGGCCCGGGAATGTGGAATCCAGGAACTGGCTGGACTTTAAAAACATCCGGAACAGATTATGCCGTTTGGGAAAAAGAAATTATTGCCGATGTTCCAAGCCTAGCAATTGCACCAACTGGTGGCACTTTTGCAGCGGGAACTATTATCAATGCTGTTTTAACCGCTAACAATAATACCTCATCTATTTATTATACGTTAGATGGTTCGGCTCCTACAACTGCTTCGGCATCAGCCATTGGAACAAAATCATTGACAATAAACAGCACGACAACTTTAAAAGCATTTGTTCAAAATACTGTTGGTGTCAATTCCGCCGTAAGAACCGAAGTTTACACCTATAGCAGTCCAACCACTTTCACGGTATATTTCAAAAAACCGGCTGCGTGGAATGCGGCAGTTAAAATTTATTATTGGGGAACAACCGGATCAGCGCCAGCAGTTACCTGGCCCGGTGTTGCGATGGCATTAGATTGCGGTAGTTGGTATAAATTTACTTTTCCATCCACCGTAAGCGCATCGAGCATCATATTTAATGACGGAACTTCGCAAACAGCAGATTTGTCAGCTACTGCCGGCATCCGCTATTATGATGGTGCGTGGCTGAATGCGGAGCCCGCGAACCGATGTCCGGCTTCGATGACCGTTTATTTCAAACCGCCAACGGCATGGACGACAGTACCAAAAATTCATTATTGGAATGCAATTCCAAACGGAAGTGCTAGCAATACTGTCTGGCCTGGAAATACGATGGTTGCAGATGTGAATGGCTTTTATAAATATACTATCACTGGACCAACATCCGTCAATATCGTTTTCAATAATGGTAGTAGTGGTACTGGAAATCAAACTGCCGATTTGCTGAACAAAACCAACGGCTATACGTATACATGGGGCGGATCAGCAAGATGGATGAGTTCGGAAGGCTCAAAAGCAAATGCTGCTATTATTTATCCCAATCCAGTGGTTGATGTTCTACAGATTCGTTCCGAAACGACTATTTACAGCTACAAAATCATGAGTATTCAAGGCACTACTTTAAAAGAAGGGATTCCAAATGAAAATGCGATCGACATGAGTAATTTAACTTCAGGGCTTTACTTTTTAAAGCTGACCTACGAAAATGGACAAGAAGAAATTAAAAGAGTACTGAAAAAATAAAATTTTGAAAATTATAAGATGAAGGCTTAAACATTGAAACGTTTAGGCCTTTTTTTAATAAAATTAGTGGCTGCTATTTTACAACCTTAACAGAATTATTTCTTTATATTTATTCCCATAAATTATTTACATGCAATTTTCGAATCGAAAAAACATTACGCGCTGGATTTTAATCGCTGCCTCATTTGTGATTATTACGCTTATCCTTTGGAATACGTATACCTTTTTCCAGATTTTTAAGGAGGAAGAACGAGTGAAAATGGAGCATTGGGCTGAAGCACAGAAAACTTTAAAGAATGCGGATGCTAATACAGATATCGAATTGCCTTTAAAAATCATACAGAACGCCAGCATCCCGATTGTTTTGACGGAAAAAGACAGCGTGATCAACACCAAGAATATCGATGAGGAACTTGTCAAAAACAAAAGGCGATTAGCGGAGTTGGTGGTCAAACTGAAAAACCAAAATGAACCGATTGTCATAGAATATGTGCCGGGGAAATTCCAATATTTATATTATGGTGATTCGTCGTTACTCAATAAGCTGAAGTACTATCCAATTGCGCTGGTATTGATTATCGTGTTGTTTGGTGCCTTGGTGTATAATTTTTACAAGAGCACCAAAATGGCCACGCAAAATAAGCTGTGGGCAGGAATGGCGAAGGAAACCGCGCATCAGATTGGCACACCTTTGTCGTCCTTAATTGGTTGGTTAGAGATCATGAAAGCAGACAATGTCGATCCGACAACTGTTTCAGAAATTGAAAAAGACATTCTTCGTTTGCAAACAATTACAGACCGATTTTCTAAAATTGGTTCCGAGCCCATATTGGAAAGCCGTGACATCATTAAAGAAACGTCCGATTCGTACGATTATTTGCAATCGCGTTTTTCGAAGCAAGTCATTTTTTCGTTTAAGGCGCCTAAAAAACCTGTAGCCGTTTTATTAAATCCTGCTTTGCACAGTTGGACTATTGAAAACTTAGTGAAGAATGCCATCGATGCCATGAAAGGCAGGGGGAAATTGAGTGTTGTGATTGAAGACGACGGAAAATTTGTAAAGATTAAAGTGTCGGATTCGGGGAAAGGGATTCCTAAAAATCAATTTAAAAGCGTATTTGAACCGGGTTTTACGACAAAGAAACGCGGTTGGGGCTTGGGCTTATCACTTACAAAACGTATTGTGGAAGAATACCACAAAGGCAAAATTAAAGTGCTGAGTTCTGAAGTCAATAAAGGGACGACGATGCAGGTAAGTTTTAAAAAGATGGAATAAAAAAAGCCCTAATTCAGGGCCTTTTTATAAATTGCTTTGTATCCTTTTTGCCAAAACTTCAAATTCTTCTGGCGTTAATTTTACTTTATTCTGAAAACGCATCTCGTCCATTTCGTTGAGTGGAATCAGGTGTACGTGCGCGTGTGGTACTTCAAGACCAATGACGGCCATTCCAATTCGCTGGCACGGAACGGTTTTCTCTAAAGCAATCGCGACTTTTTTGGCGAACTGCATCAATCCGGAATACAATGTATCGTCAAGATCGAAAAGCTTGTTGATTTCCTTTTTGGGAATGCATAATGTATGGCCTTCTGCATTGGGATTGACATCCAAGAATGCTAAGAAATTATCATCTTCTAGGATTTTGTAGGCAGGAATTTCTCCATTGACGATTTTTGTAAAAATAGAAGCCATCGTCATTAGTCTCTCGAAATTTCCAACACTTGGAATTTTAAAACGCCATTTGGAACCGTAATTTCGGCTACGTCTCCGACAGATTTTCCTAACAGGCCTTTTCCTATTGGAGAAGTTACCGATATTTTACCGGTTTTAAGATCGGCTTCGCTTTCGGCAACCAGCGTATATTTCATTTCCAAACCGTTGGCTTCGTTTTTAATTTTCACATTCGATAACACTAATGCCTTCGAAACATCCAATTGGGATTCATCGATAAGACGGGCGTTGGCATGTACTTCTTCGAGTTTGGCAATTCTCATTTCTAATAAGCCTTGTGCTTCTTTCGCGGCATCATATTCTGCATTTTCTGACAAGTCGCCTTTATCTCGGGCATCTGCTATATCTTGTGATGCTTTCGGACGCGCCACGCTTTTCAAATGATCTAATTCTTCTCTTAATTTTTTTAATCCTTCTGCTGTGTAATACGATACTGCGCTCATAATTTGCGATATTTATATAAATAGAAAAAATCCCATATCTACGGGATTCCTTGTTGACAAAGATAGTATAGTTAATAATAATATGTTAATCCTAACAAGGTCAAAGTTAAATAAATTATATTTGTTTGCATCATTATTTTGTACTTTTTTAAAATGAAAAGATATATTCTATTATTCTTTATTTCTGGATTCTTTGTTGGCTGTTCCAATGATTCTCGGAGGGTCAATAATCCGTATTTGCCGAATTATGGTTTTTCATATACAATCAATTTAGCGTTACCGCAGTACAGCGGCATTAATTCGAATTTGAATCCCGTGGCGATTACAGAACCTTCTGGCAATGATATTATCATCATGAAAGTTGCCGGTTCGGATTTCAGAGCGTGGAATGCTAACTGTCCGAATCAATATCCGACGGGCTGCTCCAGATTGAGTATCGATCATCTGAATGCCAAATGCAATTGTGAAGATGCCTATATCTACAGCCTGTTTACCGGAGTTGGCAATAATGGCGCCCAATACACCTTGATACCGTATCGTGTGGAAGTAATCGATGCAAGTACCATCCGGATTTATAATTAAAAACAACACCCTGAACATCACATTCAGGGTTTTGTAATGCTATAATATCAGTTTCAAACCCACCAGAAAATTGATTCCAGCCTGCGGATAATAGAAATTCTCCGTTATCGCATTATCGTTCGAACCTTGCGGGCGGTAATAATAACTGTAAGTGTACCCGTTCGAAACGTATTCTTTATCGAACAGGTTATTGATCAAAAGATTAAAGTCGATTTCCTTGATGAATTTCGGTTTCCATTTGAAACTAGCATTCAAATTTTGAATAAAATACGCCTCCATGCTTTTGCTATCGGTCGTCGTATTGTCGAGATATTGTTGGCCTACATATTTAGAAATAAATCCAAAAGACAAATTCGATATCGGTGTGAAAAGCAGCGTACTTCCAGCAATTACTTCCGGCGAAAATGAAATATTGGTGTTTTCATAGGTCGTTGCAACCGGAGCATACGAAACCGTTTCAAACGTATTCGGGTCGTATTGCGTATCGTAAATCAAATCATCATAACGCTTGATTTTGTTTTGACTCCATGTCGCATTAACCTCCCAACGCAATTGTTTCAAAATCTGATAGCTTGCCTGCAATTCAATTCCAGCTCGGTAACTTCTCGCGGCATTCTGTCGAATAGGATTACCAACATCATCGAGAGCACCCGTCAAAACCAACTGATTATTGTAATTCATATAATAAAAATTTGCCGCAATAAACCGGTTTTTGTTTCTGTACTTATAGCCTAATTCGTAATCTATCAATTGCTCTGCCTCCGGTGCGATTAAATTTTTCGTCAAATCGTCACCGTTCGGCTCTTTATTGGCAACCGCTACCGAGCCATAAATGGTGTTGCTTGAATTCAATAAATAAGTCAATCCTGCCTTTGGATTAAAAAACGAATAGTGATTTGAAACATCCGAAAGCTTTAAATCAGAATTGAATCCATTGCTTTTAAAATCAACATTGCGGAATTGCAAATCAGCAAAAGCAATCCATTTTGGAGTGATCGAGTATTCGCCTTTCAGATAAACATTCGTATCTCTTTTATCGATGTCATTGTCATAATATTTCGAACGAATTGGCAATGCAGTTGGGAATGAACTCCAGATGATTTCACCGAATTGATTTCCGTCGTAGCGGTTGTAACCGCCTCCAAGAAAAGCGTTCCATTTTTCCTTTTTATAATTTAATGAATATACCAGCGCATAGAAATCGCTCGTTGCCCATTTTCTTCGGATAACATCCCCTTCTTCATCGGCATTTTGACTCGATGGAAAATAATTCCCAAACGTTGTCGCCGTTTTGTATTCTTCATAATAGCCTTTTCCAGGCGTGAAATTTCCGGAAAGATTGACAGAAAAATTACTGTTCATTTTATGTGAAAAATGCAATTGAAAATGATTTTGTTCATAATTATCCACCTGGTTATCATATGTATAAAAATTGTATGTTCTCCCGGCAGTCAGCAGATTGTGAGCTTCCGCAGCAGAGGAATAGTTCCGGTCTATGAACGCTTGAATTCCTAATAAATCTCCATTAACAACCGCTTCCGGAGTGCCGTACCACGATTGGTAGGTGATTTCTTTTCCTCCGAAAACAATCGCTTTTATCGAGGTATTGGTATTGATAAAACCCACTTCGGTATAGAATGATTTCAAATCCGAAAACGCACGGTCGATATACCCGTCGCTGGCAATTTTCGACAATCGTGCTTCCGCATAAAATCCATTTTTGATTCCGGTTCCAATGTTTAAGGTATGTTTTCTAGTGCCAAACGAGCCTACCGAATTCGACAAAGAAGCATAACTTGTAGTCGAGGGGTTCAGTGTTTTTAAATTCAAACTCGCTCCAAAAGCTCCCGAGCCATTCGTAGATGTTCCGGCGCCCCGCTGCAATTGAATATCTTCTACTGAAGATACAAAATCGGGCAAATCAACAAAGTAAGTGCCCTGACTTTCCGCATCGTTATACGGAATCCCATTGATGGTTACATTCACCCGCGTCGCATCACTGCCTCGCACACGAATACCCGTATAACCTACTCCAGCGCCAGCATCGGAAGTCATCACTACCGAAGGCAATTGTTCGAGCAATACCGGAATGTCCTGTCCCAAATTGAACGATTCGATTTTTTCTTTCGAAATATTCGTAAACGGAAAAGGCGATTTGTCATTGACTCTAGTAGCATTCAGTAGAACTTCATGGAGTGGCAGCGCTTTAATAGAATCTTTTGGAACTTCCTGTGCGAAAAGAAGGAAAGAGGAAAGAAGAAAGAGACAAGAAACAAGTGTGCTTTTTGTCTTAGTTGCTTGGTGACATTTTTTAAATAAAGTATTCATCCGTAAATTTTTTTACGAATAAAAGGGGGAATTATTCTTTGTTAAATTTGATTGTTCGCGACCTTGAGTAATGAAGTTTTCAGCGGCGCCTGCTTGTTCCTTCGCTAAAAATGTCTTTGAACATTTTCTTTACACTAGGTCTTCCCTTAGCAGCATTACCTGCTCAGGTTCGTTGGGTATAATCTCAGCTCGTAATTTAGAGCACCCCTTTGAGACGCGACAAATGTAATAAGATTTTTAGATTGTCCAACGATTAAACGGATAGATTTTTAAATAATTTAAATCGAAGAGTCAATGTCTGGTTTTTTTCTGGACTGCTTGATTTGGGAAGTGTCGCGCTTTTGTTTGATACGCTTTTCGATCACCGATCTAGGAACTTTGGTGGTCTTTCTGATTTTCGGGATTACTAATCCTGTTCTAATAATTTCTAAAAAACGTTTGGTGACAATTTCTTTATTTTTGAGCTGGCTGCGGTCTTCATCACAATTTAAAATCAAGATGTTGCCGGAAGTCAATCGTGGGGCAATTTTGGTTTCGAGCCGTAATTTTTCTTCCGCGGATAAAAACTGTGAAGCATTCAAATCAAAAGTCAAAACGACCTTCGAAGCGACTTTATTGACGTTTTGTCCACCGGCGCCGGAACTTCGGACTGCCTTGAATTGCAATTCGGCGATGAGTTTTTCCTTTTCCACTTACTGAGGCTGGTGCGCCGATTTTAATAAGTCATTGACGGTTTTTACCGGATTGAATGTCGATAGCGGCACTTCTACAAAGAATGTAATCCATTTCGACATCGCGCCATTCCACAGTCCGGGCAATTCATAAGCTTTCAAGGCTCTTCCATTCTTGTTTTTTTCGACAATGAAACCGCTATTATGGTCAATGAATTCGTGAAGATTGAATTTATTTCCTTGAAAATCTTTGATTCCACACACCAAATCTACAGGATTGAAATGGGTAGAATTGGCCAAAATCTGTGCCTGCCGGGAGCTGTGAATATCAATTTGTGACGCCTCTACAATCTGCAACGATACATTGCCTTTCATATCGCGCACCCAAAATGGCCCGCCTCCGGGTTCCCCTTCATTTTTCACCATACCGCAAACCCGTATCGGCCTGTTGAGAATCTCTTTAATATAGCTGATTTTATTTTCAAAAGTGTATTTCGAAAAATCTTCAATAATCGCCATATTCAATTGCCTCTCGATAAAGAACACAATCCCTTCGATATCCTGTTGCTGTATCGAATCGTTTTCTATCTGGTCAAGAAACTGAAAAATCTGTTGCTGAAATTCAACGAGAATTCCCGCCAACCCTTTTTTGTACAAACTGATATTTTCGATATGATTCTGAATGACATTATCAATGTTTTTTATAAAAATGATATCCGCATCCAAACGATTGAGATTGTCTATTAGGGCGCCATGTCCGGCAGGGCGGAACACTAACCGTTGCTGATCGTTGCGAAAAGGATTATTCTCCGAATCAACCGCAATGGTGTCGGTGGTGCTGTTCTGGAAAGTAAAATTGATATTGATTTTATTTCCAGCAATACGTTCCACTTTACTTTTGACACGTTCGATAATCTTCTCAAACTGCAGCTGATGCATTTCAGAAATCGTAAAATGAAGGTTGGACATCCCATTAGAACTTGCGTAGAAAGCACTTTCATTAAGGTGTTCTTCTATAGGTGTCGCAATATGTGTAGTATACTTATGAAACGGTAGAATTCCTTTGGGTTTATTGCAATAATCATAATGATCAGCATCTAAAAGCAGTTTGATGAAATAGTAATTCTTTTTGTCTTTTTCCCAAGAATTAAAATCTAGATATACTTCTTTCAGTCTTTTATCGATGGTGTCGTAAAATGGAAACTTTTCCAAACCGGTTATAAAAACGGTGAGCTGATTCGAATTTTTACGGTTGATATAGGCATTGATGGTTTCGTTCTCGATATCGAATTCATTCAGGAATTCACTCAAAAATTTAAACATTCTGCTCGCCGCGCCAGAAGCTGGTACGAATTTCTTTAATTTGAACGAATCTTTCTTTAGATCGAAATAATCCGAATATTCCTGGAATTGTTCGTTTTCTAATTTGATAATACCGTCGCCTTTGGTGGCACTTCGCACCAAAATAGCTTTCGATATTCCGTTTTGGAAAATCTCTAAATGTTTGCGTATGGTTTCTAATGGAATTCCCTTTTGATAGATCTGAACGTAATCATGTGATGAAAAACCCATTTCTTTTGCTTTCGCCAAATCCCGGAGAATGATTCTGGCTTTTTCAAAACGGGCAGTTTCGTCTCCGGAAAGTGTGATAAAAGGTTTGTCATTTTCGAGCAGCGCTGCCTTGAACATGTTGAACGCTTCTTCCCTGTTATTAGGCGCATCACGCAAATCATCTTTCTCCCAAGGCACATCGATATCGGTCAGGAAGAACAAATCGTATTTGTGTTTCCGGGCGGCTTTATCAAGTGCCGGGTCGCAAAAATTATAATAGATTTCGGAAAAAACTTTAGTCACCATCAAATTGGTATCACAAAAAAGATATTTGTTAGCGGTGAGCAATGCTTCATTTTCGAGTCTGGTCTGACCAATGGCGATCGGCAGTAAATCTTCCGGTTCGCAGATTTGCTGGTAGCGTTCCCATTTTTTTTGAAGGTACTCGCGTGCGAATTCCGGCGCCCAAACGCTATCGAAATGGTCTGCAAGTTGTTTAGCTAATGTTGATTTTCCGGTACTTTCCGGTC
>JBBRXW010000014.1:0-14331 GCA_038238295.1 Flavobacteriales bacterium
TGGATTACCTAGTTTATCGAAAAACCCACTGCCGATTTGTTGCCGGAATGGGAATCGGAAGTAAGCGAAGAAATGAAAGCTGATGGCAAACTATACTTGGCTTCGATGGGCATCTATATTTTTAATAGGGATTTGTTGGTCGAATTGATGTCTGATCCAAACACCAAAGATTTTGGAAAAGAGATTATTCCGCAATCGATTGGAAAAGAAAAAATATTGAGCTATCAATACGAAGGGTATTGGACCGACATCGGGAATATCGATTCGTTCTTTGAAGCCAATTTGGGGCTGACAGATGATATTCCAAAATTCAATCTTTTCGATAATTCGAGTAAAATTTATACAAGAGCCAGAGTGTTGCCGCCGTCTAAAATTACCGGCGCGACCACTATAGACCGATCGGTCATTGCGGAAGGCT
Source organism: Flavobacteriales bacterium (assembly GCA_038238295.1). Classification (GTDB taxonomy): domain Bacteria; phylum Bacteroidota; class Bacteroidia; order Flavobacteriales; family Flavobacteriaceae; genus Flavobacterium. The sequence goes on from JBBRXW010000014.1 coordinate 419, forward strand.
GCATCATCAATTCAGCGACAATCGAACATTCGGTAATTGGCATTCGAAGTCGCATCGGATATGGCTCTACGATTCTCAATTCGTATTTGATGGGAAATGATTATTACCAAAATTTAGAAGAAATCAGAACCAACAACCTCCATCAAATTAAGAATGTAGGCATTGGGGAGCGCTGTTTTATTAATTATACTATTGTCGATAAAAATTGCAAGATTGGCAATGATGTCCGGCTGAACGGCGGCAAACATCTGGAAGATGCCAATACGCCTCTGTATACGATAAAAGATGGCATCATCGTCGTGAAGAAAGGGGCTGTGTTGCCCGATGGTTTTCAGGTATAATCTTCCTCAGTATTCAAAAAAACATCCTAATTATTAGGATGTTTTTTTTAGTTTTAAAGAAATTTCAATTTACAGTTGGGAATAAATATAATTCGAAATACTAGCCATCTGAGCATCATCGAGATGGGCTTTGGGTTGCATTTTGACTAAAATCGGTGCCCAATCTTCTTTAGAAAATTCACCAGGAGAAAAGAGTTTGTGACATTTAGCGCAATTGTTGGCATACAAATCCTTTCCGGCCGCTATCTCAGGCGTCATTGCGGTTGCCATTACTATTGGCTTTGCTGCAGGTGGTGGTGGTGGTGGCGCTGTTACTACGGTCGATTTTGTGGCGCAGGAAAACACCACTAAAGAAAGAATGGTGCATCCGATAAGTTTTGATTTCATAATTTTGATTGTTTGAAAAGTAAATATAAAAAACCCCGATAACATTTCTACTATCGGGGTTTGATTTTGTTGATAAATGTTGGTGTTTATTTCACATCCATTAACTCGACATCGAAAATTAAAGTAGCGTTCGGTGGAATCACTCCGCCAGCACCACGCGAACCGTAAGCAAGGTGCGATGGAATCACGAAACGAGCCTTATCGCCCACTTGCAACAAAGCGATGCCTTCATCCCAACCCTCGATTACGTTGCCTTGCCCTAAAGGAAATTCGATTGGTTTTTTTCTGGTATACGAAGAATCAAATACTTTCCCGTTGTCTAAGGAACCGGAGTAATGAACTGAAACGGTTTTTCCACTTTCGGCTTTTTTGCCATTTCCTTTCTGGATCATTTTATACCGCAGACCACTTTCTGTTTTTTCAAAACCTGCCGCCAATGTTTCCATTTGGGCTTCGGCTGCTTCGCGTTCCGCTGTTTCTCTTTTGGCACGGGAACCTTCGAACGTACGGAAGGCTTCGACGGCATTCCATTTTTTGGCTTCGTCACCAACCCGGATGATTTCGACTGTATCCATTATATCGCCTTGAGCAATGGCATCAACGATATCCTGTCCTTCGATTACATTTCCAAAAATAGTATGCTTATCATCGAGCCATGGTGTTGCAATGTGCGTGATGAAAAATTGGGAGCCATTGCTTCCGGGCCCAGAGTTCGCCATAGACAAAACGCCTGGCGTATCGTGGCGTAAATCCTGATGAAACTCATCATCAAATTTGTAACCCGGTCCGCCCGTTCCTGTTCCCTGAGGATCACCACCCTGAATCATAAAATCAGGAATGACGCGATGAAATTTTAATCCGTTAAAAAAAGGTGTTCCCTGTGGTTTGGCTTTATTGTCGAGGTTTCCTTCGGCGAGTGCTACGAAGTTCCCTACGGTTCCAGGAGTTTGTTCGTGTGTTAATTTTACTAAAATCGATCCTTTCGCGGTATTGAATTTAGCGTATATTCCGTTTTCCATAATTTTAATTTTTATTTACCGCCCAAAATTACAAATAAATTAGGGAATTTTACTTGCTATTATCCGTCGAAAAAACAGAAACAATAATTTTAAAAGAGGCTCTTGAAAAATATAAATTTATCCCAAACCCTAGCAAAATTTTCGATAAATTTTGGTAACTTTAAAATAACTAAATCAAAAATACCATGTCGAAATTAGGGCCTATAATTATCGTCGAAGATGACCAAGACGATAAAGAATTATTTGAAGATATCACCAAAGAAATTGGAATTGAAAACAAGTTGATCTGGTTTAACAACGCTCAGGAAGCTTTTGATTATTTGAAAACTACCTCCGATGCTCCGTTTATGATTTTCTCAGATGTCAATATGCCGAAACTTAACGGGCTCGAATTCAAGAAGAAAATCGACAATGATGTGGTGTTGCGCCGGAAAAGTATTCCATTTGTTTTTTTTACCAGCGGTGCTTTGCAGGATGAAATCGACGGTGCCTATTCTACGATGACCGTTCAAGGATTTTTTGTCAAAGCCCATGACTACAATGAAATGAAGCTTTTATTAAAGAGTATTTATTACTACTGGAAACATTGCAAGCATCCGAATTCAATTTAAGGGATTGCCCTAGCCCCGATAGAAAGGAAAATCCTGCTGTCTTGTTTTTTACAAGGCAGCAGATTTGGGAAGATAGCGGGAAACAGCTTCTAATGGGTGGTAATCCGCAATGACAATCTTCAAAAACTTTGTACATTTGCGCCATGCGAATAGACATTATTACCGTTTTGCCGGAATTGCTGCGGAGCCCGTTTGAGGCTTCGATTATGAAACGTGCCATTGACAAAGGTTTGGTGGAAGTACACTTTCACAACCTGCGCGATTATACGACCAACAAACAAAAAAGCGTGGATGATTATCCGTTTGGCGGCGGTGCCGGAATGGTGATGATGGTGCAGCCGATTGACGCGTGCATCACACATTTGAAAAGCCAGCGCGAATACGATGAAATCATCTATATGACGCCGGATGGGGAAACATTGAACCAGAAAATGGCGAATACGATGTCGATGTACGAAAACATCATCATTCTTTGTGGGCATTATAAAGGTGTGGATCAGCGGGCGCGCGACCATTTTATTACGAAAGAAATTTCGATTGGTGATTATGTGTTGAGTGGTGGCGAATTGGGTGCTTTGGTATTGTCTGACGCCTTGATTCGTTTGATTCCTGGTGTCTTAAGCGATGAAACCTCGGCCTTGACGGATAGTTTTCAGGACAATTTATTATCGCCTCCGATTTATACCCGGCCGGCGGATTATAATGGTTGGAAAGTACCGGATGTTTTGACCAGTGGCCACTTTGCCAAGATCGATAAATGGCGGGAAGATATGGCGTATGAGCATACGAAAAACCGGAGACCGGATTTGCTTACAGAATAGTTTGCGTTGCCATAACCGTTTGAAATCTGAAATTCGGGCGAGCTGGAAACTAGCACTGTGTTAAATGCTTGATTAGCTGATTCTTAATTGCGGTTCTTTTTTTAAAAATACATTTGCAACTTTCAACTTTTTACTTATCTTTGCGCCCACATTAGACCAACCTCTGGCGAAATCCGTGCATGTTGCTTTGATTTAAAAACCATAATTAAAACCATTATCATGGCAGATTTAATGAAATTCGTACAAGACGAATTAGTAGCAAGAAAAGATTTCCCTGAATTCGGAGCTGGTGACACGATCACAGTGTACTACGAAATTAAAGAGGGTGAAAAAACAAGAACACAGTTTTTTAAAGGAGTAGTAATCCAAAGAAGAGGTTCTGGTAACACCGAGACTTTTACAATCCGTAAAATGTCTGGAGCTGTTGGCGTAGAGCGTATTTTCCCAGTGAACTTGCCTGCTTTGCAAAAAATTGAAATCAACAAAAAAGGTCATGTTCGTAGAGCTAGAATTTTCTACTTCAGAGAACTTACTGGTAAGAAAGCAAAAATTAGAGATAAAAGAAGATAATCTTTTCTTTATAAAAATAGAAAGTCCCAATGGTATGTTGGGACTTTTTTTTTGCTTTTTATTGAATAATATAGCCGAAAACTAAAGCATTCTTATTTTTTAAACTTCAAATTATCAAATCGATAAATCAAACGATTTCGTGAGGCAAGTTGATTACTTTGCCACTGATTTATTATATTTGTTTCCGCAAAAACACCAAATAAATTTAGCATTTATGACAAAAATTAAAGTAGTCAATCCTGTTGTAGAATTGGATGGCGATGAAATGACACGAATCATTTGGACATTCATCAAAGAGAAATTAATCCTTCCTTATTTAGATTTGGATATTAAATACTATGATCTGGGCATCGAAAGCCGTGAAGCTACGAAAGATCAAATCACGATTGACTCTGCTGAAGCCATCAAAAAATACAATGTCGGGATCAAATGTGCTACGATTACCCCGGACGAAGAGCGCGTGAAGGAATTCAACCTTTCTAAAATGTGGAAATCTCCGAACGGAACCATCCGCAATATTGTAGGCGGGACTGTTTTTCGGGAACCAATTATCATGAGCAACGTACCGCGTTATGTTCAGGGCTGGACCAAACCAATCGTTATTGGACGTCATGCTTTTGGAGATCAATACAAAGCCACCGATACGGTCATTAAAGGAAAAGGAACCTTAACGATGACTTTTACGAATGAGGCCGGCGAAACCAAATCCTGGGAAGTCTATAACTTTGAAGGTGATGGCGTAGCAATGGCGATGTACAACACCGATGAAAGCATCTATGGATTTGCACATTCTTCGTTTCAAATGGCATTGACTAAAAAATGGCCATTGTATCTTTCAACAAAGAATACGATTTTGAAAGCCTATGACGGACGATTCAAGGATATCTTTGAAGAAGTCTACCAACAACATTACAAAGCACAATTCGATGCTGACGGCATTACGTACGAGCATCGTTTGATTGATGATATGGTCGCTTCTGCTATGAAATGGAACGGCGGCTTTGTTTGGGCCTGTAAAAACTATGATGGCGACGTGCAATCCGATACGGTAGCACAAGGATTTGGTTCGTTAGGATTGATGACTTCTGTGCTTGTAACACCAGATGGGAAAACCGTCGAAGCGGAAGCAGCACACGGAACCGTAACGCGACACTTTCGTGAACATCAAAAAGGAAGAGCCACTTCGACCAACCCGATTGCTTCTATTTTCGCATGGACCAGAGGTTTAGAACATCGAGGAAAATTAGACAGCAACCAACCCTTAATTGATTTTTGTTTAGCACTTGAGCAGGTGTGTATCGATACGGTAGAAAGTGGAAAGATGACCAAAGATTTAGCGATGCTGGTAAAACCGGAAGGATTAACGAGTGCCGATTATCTAACGACTGAAGGATTCTTAGAGGCTATTAAAGAGAATTTGGAAAAAAAGTTACGTTAAGTATATTTTCTTACATAAAAATTAAAAAGGCAGCTGTAACAAGTTGCCTTTTTGCATTATCTCTAAGGGAATTTTTATTTTAATAACATTTATTTAACAAAGTGCATCGTAACAAAGCGGCAATCAATAGACTTAAAGGGCAATCAAAAATCAAAAACCTATACCATGTTTTCAAAAATCATTTCTTATGCCGGTATATTTTTCGTGCTCGCATTCCCCAGTGCGTTGGCACAGGAGAAATTTACGGTGAGCGGTACCATTACCGATTCCAAAAACAACGAAACCTTAATCGGTGTTAATGTCATCATACCAGAATTAAAGACCGGAACGACTACCAACGAATACGGTTTCTACTCGATCACAATTCCAAAAGGGAATTACACCGTTCAGATCAGTTCGCTAAGTTACCAGTCGATCGAAGAGCCCATCACGCTCAATCAGAACATCAAAAACAACTACAAGCTTTCGAGCGTCGAAGAACAACTTCAGGAAGTCGTCATCACCGACAACCGCAAAGCAACGAACATTCGCAAAGCGGAAATGAGTGTCAACAAAATGTCGATTGCCACAATCAAAAAAATGCCGGTCGTTTTGGGTGAAGTTGATGTCCTCAAATCGATTCTCTTACTGCCCGGTGTCACGAATGCCGGTGAAGGTGCTTCGGGATTTAATGTTCGCGGTGGTGCTGCCGACCAGAACCTGATCCTGCTCGATGAGGCGAACATCTTCAACTCGTCGCACGTATTTGGATTCTTTTCTGTTTTCAATCCTGACGCGATTAAGGATTTGAAACTCTACAAAGGCGGTATTCCAGCTCGTTTTGGCGGACGCGCTTCTTCGGTTTTAGACATCTATCAGAAAGACGGAAGCAGCAAAGGATTTCATGTCAGTGGCGGCATCGGAATTATATCCAGTCGATTATTAGCGGAAGGGCCTATCGTAAAAGATAAAGGTTCGTTCCTGATTGGAGGCCGAGCGTCGTATGCGCATTTGTTCCTCAAACTTTCTAAAGACCAGAAAGATAACGCTGCTTACTTCTATGATCTCAACACCAAATTGAGCTACAAAATCAACCCGAATAACAACCTTTATTTGTCCGGATATTTTGGTCGCGACGTATTCAGTATCAATAAAAGTTTTGTCAATACATATGGGAATTCGACATTAAACCTACGGTGGAACCACTTGTTCTCCGATAAATTATTTTCGAACTTATCCTTAATCTACAGCGATTATTATTATGGATTGGATTTAGATTTCATTGGATTGCGATGGGATTCTGGTATCAAAAACTACAACATCAAATACGATTTCAAGAATTATATCTCGGACAATTTCAAGCTTAATTATGGTATGAACGCGCTATACTATGATTTCAATCCGGGAACTGTCAAACCTTTAGGCGATGATTCGGGAATTAATTTCGACCAACTCGAAAAGAAAAAAGCATTGGAACCAGCCATCTATATTGATGTCGAGCACAACATCTCTAAAAAACTATCGCTATCCTACGGTTTGCGCTACAGTTTGTTTTACCGTTTGGGCGAATCGAACCTCAATACGTATGCGGACAACAACCCAGTGGTTTTCAATGCTGACTTACAGATTTATGAAAAAGCGACCCCGACCGGAACCATTCATTACGGAAAAAATAAAACCATTGCCAACTTTAGGAACCTAGAGCCTCGCGCCGCAATTGCATACCAGCTCAGTGACAATCAATCCGTAAAATTGAGTTACAACCGCATGGTGCAATACCTCCAACTCATTTCCAACACCTCCTCGCCTACGCCACTCGATGTTTGGACACCAAGCGACAAATACATCAAACCGCAGATTGCCGATCAAGTAGCGGTCGGTTATTTTAGGAATTTTAAAGAGGATATGTATTCATTGGAAGTAGAATCATTTTACAAAACGATAAAAAACCGCCTCGATTATATCGATGGTGCCAACCTCATCGCCAACGATGCCATTGAGCAGATTATCCTCAACGGGCGCATGCGTTCTTATGGTTTGGAATTAATGCTACGAAAAAACGAAGGGCGCTTCACCGGTTGGATATCGTATACGCTCTCCAAATCACAACAACAAACACCGGGAAGAACCAAGGCAGAAACCGGAATCAACAACGGGCAATGGTACAATTCATTGTATGATAAAACGCATAACATCGCCATTACCAGTGCCTACACGCTAACTAAAAAATGGAGTTTCGGCGCCAACTTTGCCATACAGAGCGGGCAACCGGTCACCTATCCAAACGGACAGTACCAATACGAAGGCATTACTGTTCCGAGTTACGGTTTGCGCAATGGCAACCGATTGCCAACCTACCATCACCTCGATATTGCAGCCACTTTAACACCGCATAAAAACAACAATCGAAAATGGAAATCAGAATGGGTATTCAGTATCTACAATGTCTACGGACGTAAAAATGCCGCTGCGATTAACTTCCGCCAGAATGTCGATACCGGCAATAATGAAGCAGTAAAAACCTCTATATTTGGAATGGTTCCAGCGATCAGTTATAACTTTAAATTTTAATATCATGAAGAAAATATATATCCTTTCAGCACTTTTCCTATCGCTCTTCCTGCACAGTTGCGAAGAAGTGGTCGATGTCAATCTTCCAACAGAAAAACCCCGATTGGTTGTCGATGCCTCTATCAATTGGTATAAAGGCACAGATGGAACGCAGCAAAAAATCAAGTTGACCACCACAACCAATTTCTATAGCAATACAGTGCCTGTCGTTTCTGGAGCAACGGTTTTTATCAAAAATAGCGTCAATACTATATTCGATTTTATCGAAATCCCCGGCACAGGAGAATATGCTTGCAGCACTTTTATTGCAGAACTAGGCGAAACCTACACGCTAACAGTCATCAGCAACGGGCAAACCTTTACAGCGGAAGAAACTATGCAATCGCTGGCGCCTATTCAGGAAATTATCCAAGATAATCAGGGCGGCATCACAGGCCACGACCTCGAGATCAAAACCTATTATAGCGATCCCGCACTCGCAGACAATTTTTATCTTTACAAATACAAATATTCAAACCGAGTAAAACTAGATTACTATGTTGATGAAGACAAATTCTTTCAGGGCAACCGCTTTTTCAGCATTTCACAGAATGAAGATTTAGCAGTGGGCGACCAAATCGAAGTCACGCATTACGGCATTTCTCGTAGCTATTTCAATTATATGAATGTGCTGTTGAGTATCGCCGGAAACGGGAACCAAGGCCCTTTCCAATCACCACCGGCCACAGTCAGAGGCAACATCGTCAATACGACCAATTTCAGTAATTACGCGTTGGGCTACTTCCGTGTCGGAGAAGCCGATGTCCGGAATTATACGCTGCAGTAGGAGCTGATCCGGCTGTACCTTACAACAAAACAGCCTCCCAAACGGTTTTCTAGCTGCCCCAGAAGTTTCCTTCGGTCACTTCAGCAGCAGCAGCAAACCAATGTTCGGGAGGCTGTTTTGTTTTTCAGTGCCATCCGGGCTAGGGCATTCCGGTAATTCAGAACTCTTTGCTATATTTACAACTCAAAACTTATAAAATGTCTTCCCACCACATCGTACGCGACGACCAGGAACCTGCTTTAATCATCGCCAACGGCGCCGCCTGTCATTCTGAATTACTGGGACAATTATTAGAATGGTCACCAATCGTGATTGTCTTAGATTCTGCCATAGAGCGCGTCATCAAACTCGATATCAAAGTCGATGTATTGTTAGGTGATTTCGACCGCGGCTTTAACCCAGAGGAATTCGTTAAATCGCAATATCCGATTGAGATTGTCCACAGGCCCGATCAAAACAAAACCGACCTCGAAAAGGCCTTTGATTATTTAATCGAAAGAAAAATCCCGGCGGTCAATGTTATTTGGGCGACCGGAAGACGCGCCGATCATACGATTACCAATCTTACCAATATCGTTAAGTACAGGAATTCGCTGAAGATTGTCATCCATGACGACCACTCTAAAATATTCCTATTGCCTAGAAGTTATAAGAAGTGGTATCCAGCGGAAACAATTATTTCCTTAATTCCAGTCGGCGATGTCAATAACATAACGACCAACAACCTAGTCTATCCGTTAGATAATGAATCATTAAAAATGGGGTACCGTACCGGAAGTAGCAATGCGGTACTCAAAGATGGCATCGTTACCATCGATCATACCGAAGGTGATTTACTGCTGATGGAATGCATCGATTAAAGCTGCAACTGTAACAACACATCACGAATTACATCATAATGCTCCCATGGAATAAAATGGTTGGCATTTTCAATCGATATATTCTGTATTGATTTGGCATGCACAAAAGCTTTATTCATAAAACCCATATTCTGATACGGTACCAACGGATCTTTTGTCCCGTGAATAATCACGACATCGGCGGTAATATTTTTTAGATACGGGGCCATAGTGACCAAGTCTCCTTTGAGCCACCACAACTCATCATTGCATGTCCGCAAGGCGCCGGGAATCAGATACCGCAACGGTTGCGTCATGATAATCCTGCGCCAGATTTCTGGTTTTTCTGCATTCGGATCTACGGCTCCCGCAAGGATTACTAAATGCTGAAATGCTTCCGGTTTTTCTGTAGCCATTTTTACGATAACCGGCCCACCCATCGAATGTCCAATAAGAACAATCGGCTGATGGTTATCGATTTGAGCAATGCATTTTTCGATGATTTTAGATTGCGTCTCAAGATTTTCAGCATCTCCAAAATTGCTGTAGCCAAAGCCAGGTCGATCAATGGCAATCATTCGGTATTTTTTGAGCAATAAGGTATCCGCGAGGTAGCGCTTGTAAGCATCCCAACTTCCGGGCGAACCATGCACAAAAAACAAAGTGGGCTTTTCAGAGTTTCCGGTTTGAATGTAGTGAATCAGGTGATTCTCCACTACAATTTTTTTACTGATAAAAGCGACTTTAGTGCTATCGAAATAGGAATTGGTTTCTTTTATGTTCATTCGCATCGTCATGCAAGACTGGCATGTCAACACATAAATCATCAAAACACTCAGCAGTATGTATTTGATTTTGAAACAGGGTTTCCAGTCAGTGTTCTTCATTAAGTCACTCTTTATAAATAGTGACACTCGCACTATAGCCTGCACCTAAACCCCACTGATTGTCACTCAGTAGCAGTCCTTGTTCATCATAAATTTGCAATTCTCCAGTATTTGGAGGGCTTTGACCTTCATTTAAAGCTACTAAAGTAATTGTATTTTCTCCTTTCAAAAGTCGAAGTTTAATATTTTGACAATCCATACTCAAAATCGCGTTAGGAACAAGAATCATATCAGGTGTATGAAGTTCTATAACATCACCATCGATGCTACTGAAATCACGATAGCAAACACGGACATATTCTGACTTTGTTTTAAATACTCCAAAAAATTGATCCCTATTGACAAAGTTCGGATTGAACTCTTTTTGACTGTTGTTCAGTTTCTCTTTAACGTCATCATGAGGGTTTTTAAAATCATTCGTTTTGGTAAACTGAATTTTATTAGTTTCAATAATGGTGGAGGAACTTGTCGTTGGTTTTGTATTCAGTTTAAAAACAGAAGGTGTATTGACATTAGGCGTATGTATAGTACTTCCTAACGGAGCAATAGTAGTAGAATGATTCATAAACTCACCTTGCGCCAAAGCATCCTGTGAAAAAAAGGATAAACCTAAGCATAGCAATAGCGTAAAGATTAAAGAGATCGTTCTCATTTGTAATAGAATACGGTTTTATTCAGCGGATAAAATTAAAGTTTTTGCCGGCATAGCAAGCGGTTTTATCATTTATTTATCATTTAATGTTGGGGCAATTTTCATTTAGTACTTTCGTTATAATTGCATTCCAATCAAAATCCGTTTTATGACCAATCCAAAAATAAAAATCACCGCTACTGAAGTGCTCGCCAATAATTGGTATACGCTGCGCAAAATCACCTTCGACTACCAAAAAAAAGACAACAGCTGGGAGACACAGGTCCGTGAAGCGTACGATCGCGGCAATGGCGCTACCATCCTGCTTTACAATAAATCCAGTCAGATGGTGCTGCTGACACGGCAATTTCGGATGCCGACCTATCTCAATGGCAACGAAACAGGAATGATGATTGAAGCCTGCGCTGGACTTTTAGACAAAGACAATGCGGAAGATTGCATCAAACGCGAAACGGAAGAAGAAACGGGATACCATGTCAACGAGGTAAAGAAAATCTTTGAAGTCTATATGTCGCCAGGTTCTGTTACTGAAATCGTTCATTTTTTCATCGGTGAATATGCTACCGGGATGAAAGTCAATGATGGCGGTGGTATTGCCGAAGAGCAGGAGAACATTGAAGTACTCGAAATTTCTTTTGAAAAAGCCTATGCGATGATTGCTTCCGGAGAAATCAAAGACGCCAAAACCATCATGTTGCTCCAATACGCAAAAATCAACGGATTGCTCGATAGCTAACTGGCGATTGCCTATATTTGTGCACATTCCATTGCAATGAAATCCAATGTTTCTTCCGAAAAATCACAATTGCATTCCCGAAACCTGCACCGTTCTGGGTACGATTTTGCGCGTTTAATTTTGGTCAACCCAGAATTAGAAGCTTTTGTATTCACCAATACCTATCAAACCCAAACCATCGATTTTAGCGATGCCGCCGCTGTCAAAGCGTTGAATAAATCGCTGTTGATGGCGTATTACGATATTGCTTATTGGGATATTCCGCAGGTCAATTTATGCCCACCGATTCCCGGAAGAGCTGATTATATTCATTACCTAGCTGATTTGCTGGCTTCCGTAAACAACGGAAACATTCCAACCAACGACACCATTCAAGGTCTGGATATCGGCGTTGGTGCCAACTGCATCTATCCGTTACTCGGAAACGCCATCTACGGCTGGAGTTTTGTCGGAACTGATACTGATGAAAATGCGCTTCAGAATTGCAAAAAAATCCTTAGTGAAAATCCAAAAATAGCCGATGCCATTAGCCTGCAATTGCAAATCGAATCTCGGTTTATATTCAAAAATATTATTACTCCCGAAGACCGGTTTGCGTTCACGATGTGCAATCCACCTTTTCATTCTTCCTCAGCAGAAGCAGATAAAGCCAACCTTAGAAAAATCAATACGTTAGAAAAAATCAAAAGCAACCGGCCGGCGTTAAATTTCGGCGGGCAAAATGCCGAACTATGGTGTGATGGTGGTGAAATCCGATTTCTCACGCAAATGATTTTTGAAAGCGCCAAGTATCCCAAACAAGTGTTATGGTTTACGACTTTGGTTTCCAAAAAAGACAATTTACAATCGCTTTATAAAACGCTGCAGAAAGTCAATGTTGTTGCCATAAAAACCATCGATATGGCGCAGGGACAAAAAAACAGCCGCATTCTGGCATGGACATTTTTGACACCAACACAACAACACGACTGGAAATTCTCCTAATTTTTTGATTAAACTTTGTAACTTAGCATTTCACAATTCAGCATCTCCATGAAGTTCCAAGTCATTTCCGATTACCATCCAAAAGGCGATCAGCCTCAAGCCATCGACAAACTCACAGAAGGTATCCGCGATGGTGAAAAATTCCAAACCCTATTAGGAGTCACCGGTTCCGGAAAAACATTTACCGTCGCCAATGTCATCCAAGAAGTGCAAAAGCCAACGTTGGTTTTGGCGCATAATAAAACTCTAGCTGCACAGCTGTATTCGGAGTTCAAGCAATTTTTCCCAAACAACGCTGTCGAATATTTCGTTTCGTACTACGATTATTACCAGCCCGAAGCGTTCATGCCAGTCACCGGAGTATTTATCGAAAAGGATTTATCCATCAATCAGGAACTCGAAAAAATGCGTCTGAGTACGACTTCATCGCTGCTTTCAGGCCGGCGTGATGTTTTAGTCGTTGCCTCCGTGTCGTGTTTGTATGGTATTGGAAATCCTGTGGAGTTTCAAAAGAATGTCATTTCAATTGCCAAAAACCAAGTCATTTCGCGAACTAAATTACTGCATTCGTTAGTGCAAAGTTTGTATTCGAGAACCGAAGCAGATTTCAATCCCGGAAATTTTAGGATCAAAGGCGATATTGTAGAAGTTTCGCCAAGTTATGCTGATGATGGCTTTCGGATTCACTTTTTTGGTGATGAAATCGAAGAAATCGAAAGCTTTGATATCAAGAATTCGAGAGTCATCGAAAAATACGACAAGCTCAATATCTTTCCGGCGAATATGTTTGTCACGTCTCCTGATGTGTTACACAACGCCATTTGGGAAATTCAGCAGGATTTGATGAAACAGGTAACGTACTTTAATGAAATCGGGAAAAATCTGGAAGCCAAACGCCTCGAAGAACGCACCAATTTCGATTTGGAAATGATGCGTGAATTGGGATATTGTTCCGGGATTGAAAATTATTCACGCTATCTCGACGGAAGGCTGCCCGGCACTCGCCCATTCTGCCTGCTCGATTATTTTCCAAAAGACTATCTGATGGTAGTCGATGAAAGTCACGTGACGCTTTCGCAGGTTCATGCCATGTATGGTGGCGACCGCAGCCGTAAAGAAAACCTTGTCGAATATGGATTCCGACTTCCTGCTGCCATGGACAACCGGCCGTTGAAATTCGAGGAATTCGAAGCGATGCAAAATCAGGTCATCTATGTTTCGGCAACTCCAGCAGATTATGAATTGCAGAAAA
>JBBRXW010000015.1:0-14013 GCA_038238295.1 Flavobacteriales bacterium
ATGCTTCGTTCGATCAAACCGATAACTTCGGCATCAACTTTTACGGGTTGAATTCCAGCATTTTTATTAATACGATTGGTCTGGCTATCCTCATTAAAAGTCGTCAATATTTGTTCAATTCTTTTAATTTCTTGAACGGCAATATTAATCTGAATTTTGGATTGAGCTTGATTTTCGGTCACTACTGTAATGACAAAATTATTGCCCATTAATTTAACCAATTGTGAATATTGCTCCATGTAGTGCTTTATTTATTGGCAAGACAAACAGACTTTATTTCTTTAGTCCATAGGTCTACTGCAATTTCTGGCTTACCTGTCCAAGTCTTTATTACTTTGCCTTCTGCACTTAATAACAGCGTAAAAGGAAATTTCCCTTCCTTATTATACAATTCTGCTAAATCTTCATTTCTTTTGACAACTTCAACTGCCAATTGATTGGCTTTTCTTCGAGGAAAATCCGCATTCATTATTACCAGATTTTCATCCGCCATTGTGCTGAATATTTCGCTATTAAGATACTCTTTTCGCATTACGATGCATGGTCCGCACCAGTCAGAACCGGAAAAGTTTAATAAGATTAGTTTGTGTTCTTCTTTAGCGACTTTTTTAGCGTTTTCAAAGTTAGTTTCCCATTGTTTAGGTAAAAGAAATAATAATAGAATAAAAAGAAATTTCATCGCAAATAGGTTTAAGATTAATTATAAAAACGGCTTTGCGGAAGGAATAGTATTTAGATTGCTTAATTTGATAAATGTATCTTCAAAACACAGACAATTACTTTAAAAAGAGTTATAATGTTTTTATAAAATCAACCAGCGTTTGTAATACTTCAACTTTATTTTCAATATAACTCATGTGTCCGCTTGGAAGTGAAACAAGTGAAGTATTCGTGTTTTCAATTTGATTGGCATTCTCCTCATAATTGAGAATTGGGTCTTTTTTACCCAAAATCAATAACTTCGGATACAAGCCAAAATGCAACAAGACTTCCCGGTCTTTTCGGATTTTCATTCCTTCCAATGCAGCGATGATGCCCTGCAGCGGTGTTTTTAACGCTTCCAGTTTTACTTTTTCAATGGCATCTTCAAGTCTTGTCCGGTTGTCTTCACTGAATAAATTCCCGATTGATAAACGTACAAACGAAGTATAGTCTTTCTTCACCGCCTTAATCGCACGATCTCGATTAGTTTTTCGTTCTTCACTGTCTGCTCTCGAAGTTGAATTCATCAGCACCAATCCTTTAATATATTCGGGATACAATTCGGCAAAAGCGAGCGCCACATAACCACCCATCGAATGCCCGACGAAAACCGCTTTCCGGATCCGCAGTTCACGTAGAACATCTTGAACCATATCCGCCTGATCTTCCATAGAATGAATGTAACCTAGGCAATCTGTTTGCCCATGACCCAATAAATCGATCGCAATCACACGATGCTTTTGACTCAGTTCGGGAACCATTTCTTCCCACATCCTCTGGTTTTCCAGATAGCCGTGCAACAAAACAACAGCTGTGCCTTTCCCGATGTCAGCATAAGAAATTGTCGTGTTTTTATACGTAGTTGTTTTCAATGAAATTCAATTTTATAACCACAAAAATAATGGATTCCAGCACTATAAAAAAGGAAACGGTCTGCAAAACTGCAAACCGTTTTTATAAAAAGTAACTGGCAGATTATCCATTCATCAATTGCTCTATTTCTTCGAGCTCAATCGGAATATTGCGCATCAGGTTAAACGGGGCTCCTTTTTCCTGCACGACCACGTTGTCTTCTAGACGAATGCCAAATCCTTCTGCCGGAATATAAATCCCAGGCTCAACGGTAAAGACCATATTGGCCTGCATCGGCTCGTGTAACAAACCATAATCATGCGTGTCTAGCCCCATATGATGGGAAGTTCCGTGCATGAAATATTTTTTATACGCCGGCCATCCCGGGTCTTCATTTTGCACATCAGCCTTGTCAATCAATCCCAAACCGAGAAGCTCGGAAGTCATCAATTTGCCGACTTCTACATGATATTGTTTCCAAAGTGTTCCCGGAGTAAGCATTTTTGTAGCTTCATTTTTAACCCGTAATACAGCATTATAGACCGATTTTTGACGGTCGTTATACCGTCCTGAAACAGGAATCGTCCGCGACAAATCACTTGAATAATTAGCATATTCTGCAGCTACATCTAATAAAATTAAATCGCCGGCTTTGCATTGTTGGTTGTTTTCAATATAATGCAAAACATTAGCATTGTTTCCGGAAGCGATAATCGGCGTGTAGGCAAATCCTTTAGAACGGTTACGGATAAACTCGTGTATCAGTTCCGCTTCGATTTCATATTCAGTTACATTGGGCTTTACAAACGACAGCAAACGGCGGAAACCTAATTCTGTAATATTACAGGCATTTTGAATCAAATTGAGTTCTTCCGTTTCTTTTACCGAACGGATGCGCTGTAAAATCGGATTACTCTTAGCGACTTGGTGCGCGGGATATTTCGCCTTCCACCATTTGACAAAACGATCTTCACGGGTTTCGGTTTCCACGGCGGCACGATAATGCTCGTTGGTATTGATATAAATGGTATCGCAATACGTCATCATTTCATTCAAAATCTTATGAAAATCCTGCAGCCAGTAAACAGTCTTAATTCCGGAAACTTCAAATGCCCGTTCTTTCGTCAATTTTTCGCCTTCCCAAATCGCAATATGTTCGCTGGTTTCTTTTAGGAATAACATTTCCCGTTGATTTTCATAAGGGGCGTCTGGAAACAGTAATACAATGCTTTCTTCCTGATCTACACCGGATAAATAAAAAATGTCGCGGTGTTGTGCAAATGGCAATGTAGTGTCGGCGGAAACCGGATAAATGTCGTTAGAGTTGAAAACGGCCACACTGTTAGGCTTCATTTTCGAAGTAAATTTCGCCCGGTTTTTTATAAATAAATTCCGGTCAATTTGATGGTATTTCATGGTTGTTTAATTTGATAAGAATAAATCAAATTTAACGAAAGTATTTTGGTATCGACCAGCCAAATGGCGTTATTTTATGTTTTGGCGGATACGGCTCATATGTCTCGAAGAAATACCCAGAAAAGAAGCCAGATAGTGAAGCGGTACTTCCTGTATCAAATGGGGTTCGGTCGTCAGTAATTTTTTATAGCGCTCTTCCGGCGTCAATGTCAGCAAATCGATGCGATACTCATCGATAAGACAGATTTGTTTTTCAATGACATTGTAATAAAATTGATTGAAAGCGGCATTATGCTCCATCAAATTGCGGAATGTTTTCAAGTCTAAAACCCAAAGTATACAATCAGAAAGAGCTTTGATGCTTTTGCGCGAAGGTTTCCCAAACAAGAAACTGTTCAACGAAGAAGTCACGGTATTGCGCAACGCCAGATAAGTTGTTTTTTCTTCATCGGCCACCCTTACTGCATGCTGCAGGATGCCACTTTCTACAAAACAGAAATAAGGACAGATTTCATTTTCCTCGATCAGAAAGGTGTTTTTTTTGAGCTTTAGTAATGAAAAAGCCACTTTTGCCTGAAGCATCATTTCCGTCAAATTATCATTGGCAATCATAAGTTGCAGATAATCAGATAAGCTAGTAGGAGTTTCGGTCGACTTCATTTCTACAATAATTTCATCAAAAATATTCCTTTTGAAACAAATAGCTGCTTTTGTAATGAGAAAACTACAATAGCAATAAGGGAGTTTTATTTCCGTTATTAATGAAACCCTATAATTGGGCATCTCTAAATCAAATAGTATGAAAATCAAGGCATTTTTAATTCTGGCTGTATCAGCATTGTCTGTTGGCTTTGTTTCCTGCGAAAAGGAAGATTCCGAACCAATGCTAATCATTAAATTTAAGTTTGATAAAAATCAGGCGCGATTAAATAATTTCGGACAACCTTCTTCTGTGCTTGCCGGAAACGCCGCTCAGTCGCCCGATTTTAATACAATTTCTTCGCACTATATCGAGTTGGCGCCGACCGCGACCACACAGTTGGGACATGGCGCGATTATATACCACGCACCGGAAACTACGCAGGGAGGAAGCAATGCGATTGATTTTAGTAAATCGAAAATCGTTCGAGAAGGAGAAACTTTCCTTGCGATTCCATTGAGTCAGGTTCAGCCTGGAAGTTATGAATGGGCACGGGTTTCGTTGTCATATCAAAATTATGATATCAATGTCAGAAGCACCGGTGTAGATTATGCGGGTACTTTAGCAAGTTTCGTTGGTTTCAATACTTTTATTGGGACACATTCGATCGGAAATAGTTTCTTTCCAGTCAATGCCAATCGTTTGCAGGGCTATTGGGCGTTTTCATTAAAGGATTATCCGTATTCTAGTGAAGGCCAGGCTCCGGCAGGTGCGACAACAGTTCCTAATCCATTAGCCGCGACTTCGGTTATCCCGGCAGGGTCTTGCGTTGTCACAGGAAAATTCGAAAATAATTTAGTTGTAACAGGGAATGAAAAGCATAATGTAGTCGTTACCTTTTCGTTATCGGTCAATAATAGTTTTGAATGGCATGAAGTTAATGTTGACGGAAAATACGAACCGGCAGCAGGTGAAAATGTCACCGATATGGGCTTGCGAGGATTGATTCCGAGTTACGAATCTCATTAAAAAAACCTTTTTAAAACAAACATTTAAAATCATTATAAATTACACCGAAAAGGTTGTAAATAAAAGCAAATAGCCTTATTTTTGTCTGATTTTTTAAACAAATTATACAAATCTTATGGCAAAATCTGCATTATTAAAGTCGTCGCTAGCAAAAAAATACTGGATGGCTCTGACAGGTTTATTTTTATGCTTATTTTTAACTGGTCACTTGGCAGGAAACCTCCAACTACTGGTTCCTCACAACGCGTTAAATTTCAATAAATACGCCTTGTTTATGACTTCCAATCCGGCAGTAAAAATACTTTCATACCTCACCTACATTTCCATTCTTTTTCACGCCATCGATGGAATTATGCTTGCTTTCGAAAACAAAGCAGCGCGTCCGATTGGCTATGCTAAGAACAATCCTTCGGCTAACAGTCCTTGGGCATCAAGAAATATGGCGGTTTTAGGAACACTTATTTTAATCTTCATCATAACGCACATGGTTTCCTTTTGGGCGAGAATGCACTTTGATGATAAAATGCCGTTGCAAACAACAACAATTACTTCACAAGGGCAGTCCCAAGATTTTTATCTGACTACCGACGGCGGGTATTTGCCTAAGAAACAAGTAGACCAAAAGATGATTTTGATAAAAGACCGCACTGATTTTTATGATGCGGGCGCTAATGTAAAAATCAAGGAAGGCTATAAAGATTTGTATAAAATCACGATAGATTTCTTCCAAGATCCGAAGTTAGGTTTGATCTATACACTGCTGTATGTGATTTCGATGATCGTGTTATCGTTTCATTTGCTTCACGGATTCAGTAGTGCTTTCCAAAGTATTGGTCTCAATCACCCGAAATATACTCCGGCCATCAAAGTGATTGGAAAAGGTTTTGCCATCATTGTTCCATTGTTGTTTGCAATCATTCCACTATACATTCATTTCTTTCTAAAAGCTTAATTAGTATGGCATTAGATTCAAAAATACCTCAAGGTCCCATTTCAGATAAATGGACAGATTATAAAGACCATTTAAAATTAGTAGCTCCAAACAATCGTCCAAAGATCGATATCATTGTGGTTGGAACCGGTTTGGCTGGTGCTTCTGCAGCCGCATCGTTCGCAGAAATGGGCTACAACGTTAAAGCATTTTGTTTTCAGGATTCTCCAAGACGCGCCCACTCAATTGCGGCTCAGGGTGGAATCAACGCAGCTAAGAATTATCAAAACGATGGCGATAGTACGTTTCGTCTTTTTTATGATACGATCAAAGGTGGCGATTACAGAGCTCGGGAAGCGAACGTTCACCGTTTAGCGGAAGTATCAGGAAACATTATCGATCAATGCGTGGCGCAAGGTGTCCCTTTTGCCCGTGATTACGGCGGATTATTAGACAATCGGTCGTTTGGTGGAACGCAAGTACAACGTACGTTTTACGCTGCCGGACAAACGGGTCAACAATTGTTATTGGGGGCATATTCGGCTTTATCAAGACAAATCGGATTGGGACGTGTTCAGATGTTCAATCGCCATGAAATGTTAGATTTGGTGAAAGTGGATGGAAAAGCTCGTGGCATCATTGCCCGTAATTTAATTACAGGTGAACTAGAACGACATTCGGCACATGCTGTTATCATTGCTTCTGGTGGATACGGGAACGTTTATTTCCTTTCGACTAACGCGATGGGAAGTAATGTAACAGCCGGTTGGAAAATCCATAAACAAGGGGCGTTATTCGCGAATCCGTGTTATGTTCAGATTCACCCGACGTGTATTCCGGTACACGGAACCAATCAATCGAAATTGACTTTAATGTCGGAATCGCTAAGAAATTCTGGGCGTATATGGGTTCCAAAGAAGAAAGAAGATGCGGAAGCGATTCGTGCAGGTCAATTGAAACCAACGCAAATTGCTGAAGAAGATAGAGATTATTACCTCGAAAGAAGATACCCAGCTTTTGGTAATTTAGTGCCTCGTGACGTGGCTTCCAGAGCGGCGAAAGAGCGATGTGATGCCGGTTTTGGAATTGAAGCCAACGACACTCAGGAAGGTGTTTACTTGGATTTCTCTACAGAGATTCAAAACAAAGGAAAACAAACGGCTTATGCGAAAGGAAATCACAATCCCACTGCGGAAGAAATTACAACATTAGGAAAACAATGGTTGGAAGAAAAGTACGGCAACTTGTTTACGATGTATCAAAAAATTACCGATGAAAATCCATATGAAACTCCAATGAAAATTTATCCTGCCGTGCATTATACGATGGGTGGCGTTTGGGTCGATTATAACTTACAGTCTACAATTCCTGGTTGTTTCGTAGCTGGAGAAGCGAATTTCTCCGATCATGGCGCCAACAGATTGGGCGCCTCTGCATTGATGCAAGGTTTGGCAGATGGTTATTTTGTATTGCCTTATACCGTTTCAGATTATTTGGCAGATGATATCAGAACTGGGAAGATTTCTACGGAATCAAACGAATTTGCAGAAGCAGAAAAAAGAGTCAAAGATTCTATCGACGGATTTTTAAACAATAACGGAACTAAAACGGTAGATCATTTCCATAAACGTTTGGGCCACATTATGTGGAATAAAGTTGGGATGGGCAGAAATGCTCAGGGATTAACGGAAGCGATCGCTGAAATTGCGCAATTAAAAGAAGAATTCTACAAAGATGTGTATGTTCCGGGAACTTCAGACGAATTGAATCCAGAGCTCGAAAAAGCACTACGTGTCGCTGATTTCATTGAACTAGGCCAACTCATGGCGATGGATGGTTTACAACGTAAAGAATCCTGTGGGGGCCACTTCCGTGAAGAATATCAAGATGCTGAAGGGGAAACGTTACGCGATGATGAAAACTTCAAATTTGTTGGTGCCTGGGAATATAAAGGCTATAACATTAGCGAAGAACAACTTCATAAGGAAGAATTGAAATACGAGTTTATTAAGATAGCAGCTAGAAACTACAAATAAGAGCATTATGTCTACAGCAAAAAATATCAATATCAACCTTAAAATTTGGCGTCAGAAAAACGCCAAAGCGAAAGGGAGCATCGAAACCTATCAACTGGATAATGTTTCGACTGCGAGTTCATTTTTGGAAATGTTAGACCAATTGAACGAACAATTAGTCAACGAAAGAAAAGAGCCAATTGCTTTTGATCACGATTGTCGCGAAGGAATTTGTGGTTCCTGTTCATTATATATCAACGGACGCGCACATGGTCCAGACACCGGAATCACGACTTGTCAATTGCACATGCGTATGTTTAAGGATAACGACACGATTTTTGTGGAGCCCTGGAGAAGCCGTGCCTTTCCAGTAATCAAAGATTTAGTGGTTGACAGAAGTTCTTTTGACAGAATTCAACAAGCTGGTGGATTCGTATCGGTAAATACTTCCGGAAACACTATAGATGCCAATGCGACTCCAATTCCAAAAGCGAATGCCGACAAATCCTTTGAAGCTGCGGCTTGTATCGGTTGTGGTGCTTGCGTAGCGACTTGTAAAAATGGTTCCGCTATGCTATTCGTTGGTGCAAAAGTATCACAGTATGCGCTGTTGCCACAAGGAAAAATTGAAGCAGCAGATCGTGTTCTCAACATGGTACGCCAGATGGATGAAGAAGGTTTTGGAAATTGCACCAATACCGGCGCTTGTGAGATCGAATGTCCGAAAGGAATTTCCCTCGAGAATATTGCGAGAATGAACAGAGAATATTTGAAAGCAAGTTTGACATAATTCAAAGAAAAAACAATTGCAAATCCCAATCTTTCGGTTGGGATTTTTTATTTTTATATCATGAAAATAGCACTCATTCAAACCACATTGTATTGGGAAAACCCGCAACTAAACCGGAATCATTTTGAAGAAAAAATCGATTCTATTTCCGAAAATGTCGATTTGATTGTCTTGCCAGAAATGTTCACCACGGGCTTTACCATGCGCTCAGAAGAAGTCGCCGAATCGATGTCTGGCGAAACGATGCAATGGCTGCAATCGATGGCGCAATCAACGCAGGCTGCAATAACAGGAAGTATCGTCATTAAAGAAAACAATCAATATTACAATCGATTGCTATTTGTTTTTCCATCCGGAGCAGTAATGACCTACGACAAAAGGCACTTGTTTACTTTAGCCGGAGAAAATAAAGTTTATACAGGCGGAACCGAAAGAATAATTATTGATTATAAGGGATTTAAAATTTGTCCATTAGTATGCTACGATCTGAGATTCCCCGTTTTTTCTAGGAATACAGAAGATTATGATGTGTTAATTTATGTCGCAAATTGGCCAGAACCAAGAGTCAATGCGTGGGATATTTTACTTCGCGCACGAGCTGTAGAAAATCAATGTTTTGTAATTGGCGTTAATCGGATTGGCAGTGATCAGAACCAACACGAATACGTGGGGCATTCGCAAGCGATAGATTATTTTGGGAATTATCTCGCAATGCCTCAAGAAACAGAAGGCATTTTTATAGTTGCTTTGGATAAAAATGAAATGCTCGAAACCAGAAAGAAACTTGATTTTCTGGCGGATAGAGATCATTTCACTATTTCAGATTGAAGGTTTGCTGCACATCCCAATTCGCTCTGACATCAATTTCTTTAGGGAAAAAAATCACTTCTTCGGATTGTCTTTTTTCAAGAAAACTTCCTGAATCCCATTCCTTATTTTTATTGGTATCGTAGATGACTCTCAAGGTATAAAGTTCGGGTTGAATCAGGTTAAAATCGATTTGTGTCGAACTTTCGGAGTAATAAGAATAAAGCACTTCTTCATTTTTATTGATTAGCTCAATGATGATTGGGAATTGTTTTACATTTTCGAGATTCAGCCGCAGGTTCCCATATTCCGTAATATTCCTGGTAGAAAATTTATAGCTCATCTCTTTTTTATTGGGTTGATCTAAATAATCGATGATGCCTTCCGGTAAAATTTTTAAGCGATACTTTTCGGACGGTTCTTTCTGGAAGTCGATTTTAATTGCCAAATTCAGTTCATCATAGTCTATTTTAAAAGGCACAGCAACCGAATCCTTATTGATAAGTTGCATTTTTGTTGCATCAATTTTTGAAAGCGGAATATTTGGATTTAATGTGAAAATTTCATTTAAGTGAAGTACTCCGCTTTGTTTTGCTGCGATGCTTAACGTATCAACTTTTTGATTTTTAATTTTAAAATTAAAATGTTGTTTATAAGAGTCTTTAATAACGTCGAGTTGCAAAGAATCGATAGCAGCTCTCTCCATTTTTAAAGGTTTAAACCATAATCGTAGTGAATCTTTCTTAGGAATTTGAGTGATGCGTATTGGGAGAATTTCATCTCCTTTTTTCAATACAAGTTTTACATCTTTTGGATTGCCTTCGTAGCCCATTATCAGTGAGTTCGCCGAAGATTGAGTTGGTTTAAAAGTCTTTAATTTCTGGGTTTCTTTAAATAATTTAATTTCAAACAACGAATCGTTCGGAACAGTAATACTGGTGCTATAGAAGCCTATTTTCTCTGTTTTAGGATCAAATCTATAGTTGGAGTTGTTGTCTTTCACGGCCACCAAAACATATTTCCCAGCTTTTATATTTTCGATTTTAAAAGTAGATGAACTGTCGAGGGTATTGGTAATGTAGCGGGGATCTGCCTTATAAATAAGTGAATCGGTATACTTCTGATTCATTTCATACAACATCACACTAACGGAACCATCAGTTTTTTTAGCATAAGCATCTTTGATAGTGCCGCTAATAGCTAGGGAATCGATATAATGACCAGTAGAAAAAACATATTTGAATTTCTCAAACTTGTTACCTTCATTATTGTCTTCGATGCTTTGGCCAAAGTTGAGACTATAGGTTGTATTGGGCTGCAGAGTATCCTTAAAATTAATAGTGATGGATTTGCTCGCTGTGAGCGGTGATATCTGCGGTTTTTTGGATAAAGGCGGGGAAATTATTAGCTGTTTGTTAATGTCCTTTAATTTAATGTACTCGTCAAAAGTAAGTTTGATGGTTTTTCCGGTAAAATCAGTAGAATAATTCTTCGGGAAGCTGATTTTCAGTACTGGTGGAATCGTATCTTTTAATCCGCCCGAAATAGAACCTCGCTTAGCGCAGCCAATGATTAACAGTAATAATAGTAGACAATAATATAAATTGTTTTTTCCCAACTTTTGAACTATTTAGAAACACAAAATAACAATTATATTTCCTCGAATTGAAAAAAAACAGCAATTAAATCGTGTTTTTTTTTAAAGGAATTCTTGATCGGAAAAACAAAATTGATTTATAAAAATAAATGCAGTGGGAAAGCTTGTAAAGCTTAAAATTCATATTTTTATAGTAGTTGTCTACATTAAAATCAAATCATTTTAATGTGACATTGCAATGCAAATTATGCTAACTTTTGCGCCTGGAATTTTCAGTAAAGCCCGACCGCAAGCTTCTAATGTGGAGCCTGTAGTCAAAACGTCATCAATCAACAGATAATGTTTGTTATAATCTTTTTCTGAAAAGGCTACATCAAAAATGTTCAGCTTATTGACTTCAGTCCGACTTAATAAATTCTTTTTAGTTTGTGTTTTCGAATAGACATTTCGCAACAAAAGGCAGTCATTATAGGGAATGTCAAGATTTTTGGATAGGGATTCTCCAAAAGTTGTGACTTGGTTGTAGCCCCTTTCCCGCAATTTCCTTTTATGAATGGGAACCGGTATAATGGCGTCGAAGGAAGTCATTTGTGGAAGCGATTGCAAATCCATCGCATACCAATCGCCCATGATAGTCCCAATTTCTTGATGTCCTCTGTATTTCAGGTTGTGAATGAGTTCCTGCACAATTCCTTTTTTATGGAAATAGACAAAGGTGGCGGCAAACTCGACCGGAATTTTGCCATAAAACTTTTTGAAAGCTTCATTCGCTGCGTTGGAATGATGATTTGTCAGCGGAATTTCGTGCCGACAAGTAGTACAAATTACCTTTTCATTCGCTAATAAAAAGGAATTACAACCCAAACAAATGTTGGGGAAGAAGAGATTGAGTATGTTTTGAAGCATCTGTATGGCGTTTAATGACATAAAAATATAAAAAACTATGATTCGTATGTTGATTTGTGTTACTTTTTAATTTCACTTTTATATTTTTGCACCACTATGGCAAAACAAGATGATTTATTTAAGAATGTAGTTTCACATGCAAAGGAATACGGATTTATTTTTCCTTCGAGTGAAATCTATGATGGATTGAGCGCGGTATATGATTATGCACAGAATGGTGTTGAATTGAAGAAAAATATCCGCGAATATTGGTGGAAATCGATGGTGCAGATGCATGAAAATATTGTCGGTCTCGACGCTGCAATTTTGATGCACCCGACGACCTGGAAAGCATCGGGTCACGTGGATGCTTTCAATGACCCATTGATTGACAACAAGGATTCTAAGAAAAGATACAGAGCGGATGTACTAGTGGAAGATTACGCTGAGAAAATCAACCAAAAAGCACAGAAGGAAATTGCGAAAGCAAAAGAGCGTTTTGGCGATAACTTCAATGAAAAAGAATTTATTACTACCAATGGCCGTGTAATCGAATACTTGGCAAAAGAAAAAGAGATTCGCGAAAGATTGGGCCGTTCCTTAGGTTCGGGCGATTTGGAAGATGTAAAAGCATTAATCGATGAACTAGAAATTGCGGATCCTGAAACAGCTTCAAGAAACTGGACCGATGTGAAGCAATTCAATCTGATGTTTGGGACAAAATTAGGAGCTTCCGCAGAAAGCGCAATGGATTTATACTTACGTCCGGAAACAGCGCAAGGTATTTTTGTCAATTTCCTCAACGTACAAAAGTCGGGTAGGATGAAAATCCCTTTTGGAATTGCGCAAACTGGTAAAGCGTTTCGAAACGAAATTGTAGCCAGACAATTCATTTTCCGTATGCGCGAATTTGAGCAAATGGAAATGCAGTTTTTCGTTAAGCCGGGTGAAGAAATGAAATGGTATGAGTACTGGAAAAATACGCGTTTAAACTGGCATTTATCTCTTGGACTGGGGCGTGAAAATTATCGTTTTCATGATCATGAAAAATTAGCGCACTATGCCAACGCTGCCGCCGACATTGAGTTTAATTTTCCTTTTGGCTTTAAAGAATTAGAAGGGATTCATTCGAGAACCGATTTCGATTTGAAAGCACACGAGCAGTTTTCAGGTAAAAAGATGCAGTATTTTGATACGGAAACGAATGCCAATTATACGCCTTACGTTGTAGAGACTTCGGTAGGATTAGACAGAATGTTTCTAGCGGTTTTTTCTAATTCATTAAAAGAAGAAGCATTGGAAGACGGTTCAACCAGAACAGTTTTGCAACTGCCTTCGGTCCTGGCCCCAACAAAAGCAGCAGTTTTACCTTTAGTTAAAAAAGATGGACTGCCAGAATTAGCCCGAAAAATCATCGAAAATCTGAAGTGGGATTTTAATGTGACCTACGATGAAAAGGATGCTGTCGGCAGACGCTACCGAAGACAAGATGCATTAGGGACGCCTTTCTGCATTACTGTTGATCACCAAACTTTAGAGGATCAAACGGTAACTATTCGCCATAGGGATTCGATGAAGCAAGATCGCGTTGCTACTACTGATTTGAAAATGATTATTGAAAATGAAGTCTCCATGAAAAATTGGTTGATGAAAGTCAAATAAGACCATATGTGTTTTATAAAGGCTCGTTATTAACGAGCCTTTTTTTATGACATGTTTTTTAGGTTTTCATTGAAATTTGATAGGTTCAATTTTTTTTTCAAAGGAATGTTTGGTAAGGCAGGAAACACATTTTTATAGTTGGGATTGACAGGATAGGTTCGGCCTAGCAGCTGCAAAAAGATATACCAATTGTTCCCAGATGTCTTAAGCAATGATGTGATGTTAATACAATATTCTTTGAGTTTTAGATGCTGATTATCCTGTAATTGGTTCGTTTTTTTGGTATAAGCTCTTTTCGGTTTTTTAGTTTGCAAATCCTCAAGAAGATTATCAGATATTCGAGTAAATATAATGTCGTATATAATTTTCCCTAAGATTTCTGGGTTTTTTTTTACGTTTTTCCATTCCAAACCATGAATTTCAAATAACGTGTGGTATAGTGAATCAGGAAAAGTGGTTACCCAAAGGTACGCATCATCTTGAAGTTTTTTTTGAAGATATTGTGACCATTTTGCCGCCCTCAAATTTCGCCTCGTGTCAGCCTGTCCTGCTGCGCTTAAAATTTGCACCGAAGTTACTGCCGAATTAACACAGCGTAAAGATTTCGAAGGGCTAGAGTATAGAAGTTGAAGACCACGTGGGCTTTGAAAATTACATAGCAGGAGCGTCGTTTTATGTCTTAGCCAG
>JBBRXW010000016.1:0-13998 GCA_038238295.1 Flavobacteriales bacterium
AAAACTAACGTAAAATCATCCTCTTGTACACCATCCAAAGAAACAGGCAGAAAATGCTTCGGTGTATACGGAACATTGTCTTTTGAATAAGCGGCCGGACGATTGTTCTTATCGGCATAAATCCGGAACAAAGAAAAATCCCCCGTATGACGAGGCCAAACCCAATTGTCGGTGTCCGAACCAAACTTTCCAATCAAGGATGGCGGAGCGCCGACCAAACGAACATCCTTATAACTTTCGATGACAAAAAGCATGTATTGATTGCCCTCATAAAAGGTTTTGATGCGGTTTTCCTGCCAGCTTTCCTTAGGTAGTAATTTTGTTAACGCACTAATATTGTCCTGAATTTTTTTTTGTTTGTCAGCTTCACTAGTCAATACTGCTACACCTTCTAGAACTTTCGTGGTCACATCTTCTATTTTGACGATAAAGGTCACCTCCAAATCTTCGTTTGGCAGTTCATCTTCCATTTTGTAGGCCCAAAACCCATCGGTCAGGTAATCATGATCGACAGAAGAATGGGTCTGAATCGCATCGAAACCACAGTGATGATTCGTTAGCAATAGCCCTTTCGGCGAAATGACTTCCGAAGTACAGCCACCATTAAATTGCGGAACCGCATCCTTCAAACTCGATTTATTGACCGAATAAATGTCCGCCGCAGTCATCTTCATGCCTAAGTTTTTCATCTCGGCTTCGTTCATGCCTTGCAATAAAGAAGGAACCCACATGCCGCCTTGCTGCGCCTGAATTTGAATAACAAATAGTAAAAGAAGTAATTTTAAAAATTTCATATCAGTTAATTTTGGTTGATTTTATACGATAATAATTTCCGCCGATGGCTTTCAAAACCAGCAGATAAATACAGTTGCTGCGCTTTTTCATTGTGTGTTTCGACTTCGAGATACAGCAACTTAAGCTGCATTTTCCGACTTTCGGATTGAATGAAACCAATCGTTTGTTTCCCTAATCCTTTTCCGCGTTTTTTTTCTTTAATATATAATTCATCGAGGAAAGCAATTGTTCCGCCGTATTCAAAACTAAAAACAAACGTCAGAATAACATATCCTACAATGGTATTTTCTGATTGAATCAGCCAAGCTTTCCCCAAATTTTCATTGGCAATGAATTCCAGAAACAATTTCTTCGAGTAATCGCTATCGATTGGATATCTATCTATCATATAAAATTCCTCCATCATAGCTACGATGCTGTCAATGTCGGATTCCGTTACGGGTCTATACGTCGCTTCCATTGTCAATTTGTTTCATGATGATTCCAGTGGCGCCTTTATTCATTGTGACGAAAGTGCTGCAGATGTGTCCTTTTTCCTGTCGTACAGCTTCATTTTGGATCAGGTTTTCAAAGGCTTGATTCAATTCTTTTTGATTGGAAATCGAAATACAACCTTCCATCCCGACCAACGCAGTCGCTTCTGCAAAGTGCGAATAATTCGGGCCGATGACAATCGGAACTCCGAAAGTGGCTGGCTCTAATATATTATGGACACCCGGATTTCCGAAACCGCCACCAACATAAGCGATATCCGCTTCGCTATAAATCTTCGTCAGGATTCCAATGGTATCAATGATAAACACATCGAAATCCGCCAGGTTTTTATTTTCCTTTTCAGAAAATAACACCGTTTTTCGGGTAATCGAACGACTCAATTGTTGAATTTGTTCGGTTTTTATATTGTGCGGCGCCAGAATAAATTTCACTTCAAGTGCTGTCGAATTGATAAATTCCACCAGCAAACTTTCATCCTTTGGCCAGCAACTTCCAACGACAATGGTCAGGGTTTTATTTTTGAATTGCGTAATAAAATCCAATCGGTTGTCTTTCTCTAAAATCGCCGTCACCCGATCAAAACGCGTATCGCCCGAAACCGTCACATTCGATTTTCCCAGTTGCAATAGCAATTCTTTCGAAGTAGAATTCTGAACAAAAAAATGCTTAAAGGTATCCAATGCGTTTCGATAAAATCTACCGTACCATTTAAAGAACAATTGATTCTTTCTGAAAATTCCAGAAATCAAATAGGTTGGAATCGCCTGTTTTTTTAAGACATTCAAATAATTCGGCCAATATTCATATTTGATAAAAAACACCATTTCTGGATGTGTCAGCGCTACAAATCGATTCGCATTTTCTATCGTATCCAAAGGCAAATACACCGTTAGATCAGCGACCGTATTATTTTTTCGCACTTCAAAACCGGAAGGCGAAAAGAACGTCAATATAATTTTATGATCAGGCAATTGTGTTTTTATTTTTTCCATCACGGGCAAACCTTGCTCGTATTCGCCCAACGAAGCAGCATGAAACCATATCGTCCGGTCTTCAGGCTGTATGTTCGTGGCTAAAGTATCGAAAACCGTTTTTCTTCCATCGGCGAAAAGCTTTATTTTTGGACTAAAAAGCGCTAGAATTTTCACCGCAAAATCAGCAAAAACAACGATAAGAGTATACAAAAAAAACATAGTGAATAAATTGTGTCGCTAAAATACATCACTTTCAATTATTTTTATGGTTGTCCGTCATTAAATTACTAATTTTGCGTGCATTTAATTTATAAATACATGAAAAAAATTCAAATGGTTGACCTCAAAAGTCAATACGAAAAAATTGCCACCACAGTAAACGCTTCTATTCAGGAAGTTTTAGATACCAACACTTATATCAATGGGCCGCAAGTGCAAGCACTTCAAAAAAATCTCGAGCACTATTTAGGAGTCAAACATGTCATTCCATGTGCAAACGGAACCGATGCTTTGCAGATTGCAATGATGGCACTCGACTTGAAGCCGGGCGACGAAGTCATTACCGCCGATTTTACCTTTGCCGCTACCGTGGAAGTAATTGCGCTTTTGCAATTGACTCCCGTTTTAGTGGATGTCGATATGGATACGTACAACATTTCTATCGAAGCCATCAAAAAAGCCATCACACCCAAAA
Source organism: Flavobacteriales bacterium (assembly GCA_038238295.1). Taxonomy (GTDB): domain Bacteria; phylum Bacteroidota; class Bacteroidia; order Flavobacteriales; family Flavobacteriaceae; genus Flavobacterium. The sequence goes on from JBBRXW010000016.1 coordinate 2,959, forward strand.
CCAAAGCAATCGTTCCGGTGCACCTTTTCGGTCAATCCGCGAACATGGATGCCATCATGGAGCTTGCAAAAGCACACCATCTCTATGTTATCGAAGATAACGCCCAAGCCATCGGCGCTGATTATACGGCTGCCAACGGTTTGAAAACTAAGGTTGGAGCCATTGGGCATGTGGCATCGACGTCCTTTTTCCCTTCAAAGAATTTGGGTTGCTATGGCGACGGCGGCGCGATTTTTACCAATGACGACGCGCTGGCACACACCCTTCGCGGGATCGTCAATCACGGAATGTACGTGCGGTATCATCACGATGTAGTCGGTGTCAACTCTCGTTTAGACAGCATCCAGGCGGCAGTACTCAATGCCAAATTGCCGAACCTAGACCAGTATAATGATGCCCGCCAAAACGCAGCGAAAAAGTATTCAGCGGCGTTGGCAAACCACAAAAATATCGTAACACCGGTTGTTTTCGGAGACAACGATAGTCATGTTTTTCATCAGTATACACTTCGGATTGTCGATGCTGATCGCGACGCACTGATGCAGCATTTGCTCGACAAAGGCATTCCATGCGCGATCTATTATCCGATTCCGTTGCACAGCCAAAAAGCATATCTCGACACCCGGTATAAAGAAGAAGATTTCCCAGTCACCAACCAATTGGTCAAGCAAGTCCTTTCATTGCCGATGCATACCGAACTCGATGACGAACAAATTCAATTTATCGCCACTAGCATTCTTGAGTTTTTAAACTAGGAGCTTTTTCCTGCTTTCGCCTGTATCTCTCCACTGCGTTGCGAGGATATCGGCTCTATCAGGGCTAGGGCAGTCCGCTGACAAACAACATAACTACATAATATGAAAATACTAGTAACCGGAGGTCTAGGATTTATAGGATCTCACACCGTTGTCGAATTGCAGAACGAAGGCTTTGAAGTCGTTATCATCGACAATCTTTCTAACTCTTCTGAAGAAGTTCTAAAAGGGATTACTGCCATCACCGCCAAAACACCCATCTTCGAAAAATTGGATTTGAGAGAAAAAACCGCAGTTCAAAAATTTTTTAAAAATCACACCGACGTATCCGGAGTCATTCATTTTGCGGCTTCGAAAGCAGTCAATGAAAGTGTCGAAAATCCACTACTGTATTATGAAAATAACATCAATACGTTAGTTTACATTCTACAGGAATTGCAACAAAAACCGGCAGCCCATTTTATTTTCAGTTCCTCCTGCACCGTCTATGGACAAGCGGAAAAAATGCCGATTACCGAAGAAGCGCCCTTGCAAAAAGCACTTTCACCCTACGGAGCAACAAAACAAATGGGGGAAGATATTATTACTGACGTGACCAAAGTAACCAATATCAATGCCATTTTACTGCGTTATTTCAATCCGGTCGGAGCACATCCCACTGCTGAAATAGGAGAGTTGCCGATTGGAGTTCCTCAAAATTTGATTCCATACATTACCCAAACTGGAATTGGTTTGCGGCAGGAATTATCCGTTTATGGAGATGATTATCCCACCGAAGATGGTACTTGCATCCGCGACTATATTCATGTGGTTGATTTGGCCAAGGCACATGTTGTCGCCTTACAACGATTGTTGCATAAAAAGAACCTGAGTAAAATAGAAATTTTTAACCTGGGAACAGGAACGGGTAGCTCTATTCGGGAAGTAATTACTACTTTCGAAAAAGTTAGCGGTAAAAAATTACCCTACAAAATCGTCGGAAGAAGGGAAGGCGACATCACATCGGCGTATGCTAATACCGATAAAGCCAATTCCGTTTTAGGGTGGAAAGCAGCGTCAACATTAGAACATTCTTTAGCCAGCGCTTGGAAATGGGAACAGAAAATTAGGAGCTAATTCTTAGTTTCAGTATTCAGTTTACAGTATAAAAAAATCCCAAACTTACTTTGGGATTTTTTTATTGATTGCGATTCTGAAATCATTGACTCAAAACTATGCAGAAATCGTTTCTATATCTTTATCAATCTTATTCACCAATCCGACTAATACTTTTCCTGGACCGACTTCGGTAAAAGAAGTTGCGCCGTCTTTGATCATTTGCTGCACCGACTGCGTCCATTTTACTGGAGCCGTTAGTTGTATGATAAGGTTTTTCTTGATTTCATTAGCATCCGAAACAGCACTTGCCGTTACATTCTGATAGACCGGACAAACTGGAGTGGAAAAAGTCGTCGCTTCAATCGCCGCCGCTAATTCTTCGCGTGCCGGCTCCATCATCGGCGAGTGAAAAGCACCACCAACAGGCAATAATAAAGCCCGTCTTGCTCCGGCTTCTTTCAAGGCTTCGCAGGCTTTTTCTACAGCGGTAAATTCACCGGAGATCACCAATTGCCCTGGACAATTATAGTTCGCTGCTACGACAATGCCATCCATCGAAGCACAGATGTCTTCTACGATTTTATCTTCCAATCCTAAAACAGCGGCCATGGTGGAAGGCATGATCTCGCAGGCTTTTTGCATTGCAGTGGCTCGTTGGGAAACCAGTTTCAATCCGTCTTCAAAAGACAAAGTGCCGTTTGCCACCAATGCTGAAAATTCCCCTAACGAGTGCCCGGCTACCATTTCCGGTTGGAAATTATCCAAAGTCTTGGCCAAAATTACGGAGTGTAAAAATACGGCTGGCTGGGTTACTTTGGTTTCTTTTAATTGTTCCGCGGTGCCTTCGAACATAATGTCTGTAATTCGGAAACCTAGAATTTCATTGGCTTTCTCGAAAAGTTCTTTGGCTAAAGTGGAGTTGTCGTATAACTCTTTACCCATTCCGGTAAATTGTGCTCCTTGTCCTGGAAAAACGTATGCTTTCATGTGAATATTTTAGTGTTTTGAATGGCAAAAATAGGAATTAAATTATAACGCAATAGTTTGTTACTTTCCGGAATCGATTTTTATTTATTTAAATAATACGTCAAAGCGCCGGAGGGACATTTTTTTACCGTGTCGATAATTTTTTCTGTGGTCGAACCTTCCGGTGTTATCCATGGTTTTTCTTTGGGTTTGAAAACATCCGGATTGTTTTTTACGCAGTTGGCAGAATGAATGCATTTGGCCGATTGCCATACAATGGTCACTTCACCATTGGTATATTCTTTTTTGATGTCTTTAGGATCCATGATGTGCAGTGGTATTAATAGTGATACTTCCCTTTAAAATTTTCGAAACGGGGCATTTATCCGCAATGAATAACAAGCGTTCTTTCTGCTCATCAGTGACCGCCCCGGAGAATGAAATATTTCGTGAAATGGTCGTAGCTACTGCATCGCCAGTTTCTTGTGTAGCATTGATGCTGATTTTAATTTCGGGAATGTTCCAACCTTTCCGATCGATATACATCCGCAGCGTTGATAGCGTGCAGCCGGCTAATGAAGCCAATAATGTCGAATATGGATCCGGCCCTAAATCCTCGCCGCCAACGGTTTCCGGTTCGTCCATCAGCAACTCTCCATTTCTCCACGAAATCGTGCAAAGGTATTTTTGTACTCCGATGTGCCCGGTAATAGCGTCTTCCAGTAGTTGGCTCATATTATAAAACGTCTTTAAATTCAGGGTTTTTATCGAAAACGCTTTTTGCAAACGGACAAAGTGGAATGATTTTAAGGTTGTTGTCACGAGCAAATTCCACCGCTTTTCCGACCATCATTTTTCCATAACCTTTTCCGTTATTTCCGGTATTGACTTCCGTGTGATCGATGATGATTTGTTTATCGCCTGCATAAACGAAGGTCATTTTGCCTTCTTGTTTTCCGTCAACGCTTAGATAAAAATAACCGTTTTTTTCATTCGATTCTCTTCCTATTATTGTGCTCATCATTTCGCTATTTAATGTTGCATTGGGATTTCCATCAACAAAAATTCTGCTTCTGTAATGGTATTAATATCTAATGAATCCACCTCCCAGATTCCAAAACCATCACGGGTATTCAACTCTTGTCCGTTGACGGTCATTGTTCCGGAAAGTACAAATGCATAAACACCGTTGCCTTCTTTTTTGATAGTGTACTTGGTGTTGATGCCTTTATCGAATTTTCCCAAATGAAACCACGCATCTTGATGAATCCAAACACCTGCATCTTCTGGATTTGGTGACAAAATCTGCTGCAATTTATTTTTTCTATCGTCTGGATTTAATGTAATCTGCTGGTATCGTGGCGTTACATTTCGCTCTTTTGGAAACACCCAAATCTGCAACAATTTTGTTTGTTGGTTGGGATTCGGATTGTATTCACTATGCTGGATTCCAGTTCCCGCACTCATCACCTGCACGTCACCACTGTTGATAGTAGCAGCATTTCCCATACTGTCTTTGTGTGCCAAATCGCCTTCGAGTGGAATTGTAATAATCTCCATATTGTCATGCGGATGCGTTCCGAAACCCATTCCGGCAGCGACGGTATCGTCATTCAAAACGCGAAGCGATCCAAACTGCACTCTGTCGGGATCATACCAACTGGCAAAACTAAAACTGTGATAGGCATTCAACCAGCCGTGATCGGCATGACCTCTAGTGTTCGAGAGGTGTAAAACTGTATTTTCCATGATTATAAATTTAGTACTTATTGTGATGTAAAATTACTATAGATGGCAACAAAATGCACTTAATCTGGATTAAGAAATAGGAGGTACTACTTTCTCAGCAAACGGCTTTTCAACTTACTGAAGAATTCCGGCGTCACGCCGATGTAAGAAGCAATATGTTTTTGAGGTACTTTCTGAAGGAGTGTCGGATAGCGTTTGCAGAATTTTTCGAACCGCTCTTCGGCGGATAAACTTAAATTATCCATGATACGTTCTTGGTGAGCGACGAGTGAATTTTCAGTGATTATTCTGAAAAAACGCTCCAGTTTTGGAATCTCGAGATACAGTTGCTCTTGATTGACTTTGGATAACAAAACGACTTCAGCATCTTCTAAAACTTCGATAAACAGATTGCCGGGTTTTTGTAAAAGCAGGCTATACATATCGCCGATCCACCAACCTTCGCAGGCAAAACTAAGGACGTGTTCTACGATATGATCGTTGATGTTGAAACTTCGCAGCAGACCGGAGTTAATAAAATAAGAATATTTGCAGATTTCGCCAGCATTCAAAAGCATCGATTTGGCTTTATAATTCTGGGTTTCCGTTCGGGATAGCAATAATTGCTGCTCTTCCGGGGTGAGCGTGACATGTAGTGCTATATTTTGAAGGATTAATTCCATTGGTTTGTTGGATAACGATCGCAAATTCTACAGCAGTGCCGCGTTAGGGATGGAAGCAAGTACCGCGTACTGCGGACAGCCCGACCCGCAGGGAACGCCATACTAATAAGTTTAGATTACGCTAAAACTTCTTTGATTCTGCGGATGGCTTCTTTTAGTAGTTCTTCGCTTGTTGCATACGATAAACGAATACAATCGGGGTTTCCGAAGGCATCGCCGGTTACGGTCGCTACGTTGGCTTCTGACAATAAATACATCGAGAAATCGTCCGCATTATTGATGGTTTTTCCACGCAAAGTTTTTCCGAAAAAAGAAGAGACATCAGGAAATACATAAAAAGCGCCTTCGGGGATATTGAGTTTTATACCTGGAATTTCTTTCATCAAGCCCACCACCAAATCTCTTCGGCTGTGAAAAGCATTGACCATATATTTTAATACATTCGGATCGGCATCTACCGCAGCAATCGTAGCTCGTTGTGCAATACTGTTGGCGCCGCTGGTGACTTGCCCCTGCATTTTGGTGCACGCTTTGGCGATAAATTCGGGAGCTCCGATATAACCGATTCTCCAACCGGTCATCGCAAAGGCTTTGGCGACTCCATTGACGGTAATGGTTCGGTCGAACATTCCGGGAATCGACGCAATGCTGCAAAAGGTTCCGGAGAAATTGATGTGTTCGTAGATTTCATCCGATACTACAAAAATGTCCGGGTGTTTTTCCAATATTTGCGCCAATGCGGTCAGCTCTTCCCGGTTGTATACCGAACCACTCGGATTGCAAGGAGAACTGTACCAAATCATTTTTGTTTTTGAAGTGATGGCTTTCTCTAATTCTTTTGGAGTGATTTTAAAATCGCTTTCGACTGAAGTAGGAACTTCAACGGGAATACCGCCGGCCATTTTGATAATCTCGAAATAACTCACCCAATACGGCGCCGGAAGAATCACTTCATCACCCTCATTAATCATCACCTGCGCGATATTGTAGAGGGATTGCTTGGCTCCGGTAGAAACGACAATGTTTGCCGGTGTGTACGCTAAATTATTATCTCTTTTGAACTTGCGGCAAATGGCTTCTTTCAAATCGAGATATCCTTCTACGGGCGAATAGGTGCTGTAATTTTCGTCGATAGCTTTCTTGGCCGCTTCTTTGACAAAATCGGGCGTGTTGAAATCGGGTTCGCCCAAACTCAAACTGATAATATCTTTTCCCTGAGCTTTTAACTCTCTCGCCAATGCTGCCATAGCCAGGGTTTGTGAAGTAGATAGTTTATTGATTCTGTCGGAAAGAAGGTGATTCATGATATTCTTTTAAGATGATATGAAATGGAAAAGACGCTTTTTCAAGCGCCTTTATTTTATGCTAATTGCGGGTTTTGCCCTAAATCTTTCAAATGCTTGTAATGTGCCCATACCGCACTTCGCATGGTTTTGAATTCGTGGTACGGTAAGTTGCATTCTTCGGCAGTTTCTTTGACGAATTTCGCTATTTTTCCGTAATGAATGTGACTGATGTGCGGGTATAAATGGTGTTCGATCTGATGATTCAAACCGCCAGTAAACCAATTGACAATTTTGTTTTTAGGAGCAAAATTCGCGGTGGTATACAATTGATGAATGGCCCATGTATTTTCGATTTCTCCGTTTTCATCAGGAACTGGATTTGCCGTTTCTTCGACAACGTGCGCCAATTGAAAAACGATGCTTAAGATTAAACCTGCTACATAATGCATCACAAAAAAGCCCAAGAATACTTTCCACCAAGTGACACCAAATATTATAGGGAAAACAACCCAAATCAACACATAGATAATTTTGGTAATCACTAAAACGGTCCAGAGGCGTTTGTGACTTTGTGGTTCACCATAGGATAATTGTCTTTTCATATACGCGCGCATTTGCTTGAAATCAGTGGTTAAAGACCAGTTGAATGTCAATAGACCGTATAAAAAGAAAGAATAATAATGTTGGAATTTATGAAATTTATGCCATTCCGCATTTTGTGTAAATCGGATAATCCTTCCGGCATCCAAATCTTCATCATGCCCGTGAATGTTGGTATAGGTATGATGTAGAACGTTATGTTGCACTTGCCAGTTGTAGACATTTCCAGCCAAAATATAGATACTTCCTCCCATAAATTTGTTGATCCAAGATCGCGAAGAATACGATCCATGATTTCCGTCATGCATCACATTCATGCCAATGCCTGCCATACCAACGCCCATCAGCATATTCAGCAACAATTGGGACCAAATCGACATATCAAGCGATAAGATTAAAAAATAAGGAATTAGGAAAATGGCAAAAAGAATAAAGGTTTTCAAATGGATTTTCCAATTTCCGGTTTTAGGAATATTGTTTTCTTTGAAATAATTATTCACTTTAGAGTTCAACGTTCTGAAAAACTTCAGGTTATCGTCTTTAGAGAAAGTGGGGATTGTAGGATTCATAAGATTCTAATAAGCTACAAATGTACTTATTATTAATTTTTGGTTTACTAAAGTTCCTATAAATATTTCAACAGTAAAAGAGTACTTTTGTTAAAAAATAAAGCATGGAAGAAATTCTAAAACATTTTCGAGAGTTGACGGCTGTTCAAATAGCGCAATTTCAAATGCTGGAAGCACTATATCAGGAATGGAATGCGAAGATTAACGTTATTTCGAGAAAGGATATTGATCAACTTTATACGAAGCATATTCTGCATTCACTGGCAATCGCGAAAGTTCAAAAGTTTGAGCCGGGCACATATGTTCTTGATGTCGGAACAGGCGGTGGTTTTCCCGGAATTCCATTGGCAATTCTATTTCCCGAAACCCGTTTTTATCTGATTGATGTCATTTTGAAGAAAATTAATGTGGTCAAGGCAGTTGCCGAAGCAATTGGATTACAGAATGTAAAAGCCGAGCAATTGCGCGCTGAAAATGTCAAGGGCGATTATGATTTTATTATCAGTCGCGCCGTTACCAACATGCCGGATTTTGTTTCGTGGATTAAAGATAAAATCAAAAAGCAGCACAAGCACGAATTAAAGAATGGGATTTTATATCTTAAAGGCGGCGATTTGACGGAAGAATTAAAAGATTTTCCCAAAGCGACCGAATATAATATCGCTGATTTTTTCGATGGCGAATTTTTCGAAACCAAAAAAGTAGTGCATCTTCCTTTAAAATTCAAGGCATAAAAAACCCCAATTGAATGGGGCTTTTCATTACTCTTTGATGATTTTTTTAGTAACCTTTCCTTTATTGGTGTTGAGGTTTATAAAATAAATACCCTTTTGCAACCGACTCAAATCGTACGATTGTTCTACTGTTGGGGGTGCCAATACGGTTCTTCCGTTAGAATCGACTATAGTTGCTGAATTGATTGTTAATGTTGCATCGGTATTTAAATACAACCGGTCTTTCACCGGATTTGGTGTGATTTGAATTTGATTCTCTCTGACATTCGTTGCTACGCCCAACGTCACTGCGGAAAAACTCTCTAGTGTGGTGTCGGTTTGGTCAATAGATGCTAAAGGAACCACAGCTGTAGTGGTCGCAGCGCGAAATAGCGGGCCGTTAAAGCCTACTGCAGTATTACTGTAATAACTATAAGACGTTTGTGTTATCGTACCAATATTAGTAAAAAAACTATAATTTAAAGAAATAGTAATTACGGTTTTTAAACGAGTCACTGCACTAGGGGAAAGACCACCGGTATTTCGCGTGAGCGTTCCATAAGCATCCACAGAAGTTACAATATTACCCGTAAAAGTTCCGGAATACGTAGTATAAGTGTAGGTTCCTGCGACGGCATCCGTGTTGTTATAACCATAACTTAAAGGAAAAGTCCCCAGAAGAGCATTATTAGTTGAAAAATTTAATTCCAATCCGGCGGCCGATAATCCAGTAATGGAAACGGTGTTCGCTATGTTTTTTGTAAACAGTTGGGATGTTGCTGCGCTAGGAGTAAAGGTTCCCAGTATTACGTCAGTTGTCCCGGGATAGGTTGTAGCTTCACCACTAGTTGGTGCTGAAGTAGTGTAGTTGGAAGTTCCGACCTCGGTAAGTTGATCAAAATTCCAGACCTGATTGGCTCCGGATCCCGTTTGGTCTATTGGCGTAGCTGAATCAACGACAGAATAGTATACATTGTCATCAATATAAAAAGTGTTTATTGGTGCTTGGGCATTACCCAAAAATGAACAAAAAAGGAATCCAAGAAGTAATTTTGTTTTCATAACTACAGGTTTAAAAGTGAATCGAATGTACGAAATAAATGCATAGAAATAAAAAGGCTCCATGATTTAATTGACTGGATTGCTTTTTATGTATTTGCCGAAAATTACTCAATGATTAATTTTTGAATCTGGCTTTTTCCAGCGCTAAGAATCTTAAGGAAATAAATTCCTTTTGAAAAAGACTCGGTATTGAGTGTTACGGAGTTTTCAGTTCGATACGACTTGGAATAAATTATCTTCCCTAAATTATCGGTTATTTCTATTGAAAAAGCTTCCGTTGGTGCTTGGGTGAAGCTAATTGTTGTATAGTCTGATGCTGGATTGGGATATATTCTTACAGCGGCTTTAGTATGGATTTCATCTACCCCTAGCATGGTCCCAGTGCTATTTTTATAAATCGCTCCATAACGGCCTACTGCATACCCTTTTGTTTCACTAGCAAAATATATCCTGTTGAAAGCAGGGCCAAAATCACCCTCTAAATTACAATTTTCGACCTGATGGTATTCTTCAGGATTACTAATATCGTTTTTTACAATACAATATCTGGAGCAACCGCATAACGTCTCACTATTTTCAGCATTCCAGAGTACGTTTTCATTCATTACAAATAAACTTCCGCTAGTCATCGCATAGGAAGGTGCTACTGGAATCAAATTCAATCCTCCGTCGGTAGTTTTGTAGATTCCACTACCCATGGTGTCTACAAAGCCTGTATTTTCATTAAGGAAAAAAAATGAAGCGACATAATTTTGCGTAATTGACTCCCAGCTAGTTCCTCCATCAAAGGTTTTATACAGCACGTTACCTTGGGCATATCCAATAGTTTCATTTAAATACTGAATGCATTTAATGGTTTCATTTATCGGCGCAGTTTGAGTTACAAAAGATACACCGCCATTATTGGTTTTTTTAATTAGGCCATCTTCTCCTGAAATGTAGAAAATATTTTCATTCGAAACCGATAATCCATAAAAATCAAGGGTTTCCCCGGTAACGATTGATGTCCAGCTTTCTCCGCCGTCGGTGGTTTTCAGCAATGTGCCGTGCCCACCAACCGTAAAGCCGATAGATGAATTTAGAAATTGTACTTTCATCAGATTGTAAGTGCTTCCGGAATTTTTTTGAACCCAATTGGCACCGCCATCTGTAGTTTTTAATATGGTGCCGGCATCTCCAACGACGACAACCACATCTTCGGAAATACAGTAAACATCATTTAAGACTGCAAATACTCCGGAATTTTGTATAACCCACTGCGCGTGAATGGGAATAGCCAATAAAATAAAGTAGAGAATAAGTAATTTTTTTACCATACTTCTGGGTTTATGAGTTTTTTGCTAAAATAAGCATCGAATAAATGTAGAAAATATTTTGTATAAAGCAACATCTTCCGTTTTTAAATAAAAAAAGCTCAAACATCACTGAATGAACTTTTTGATAATTTCCGTTTAAAAAAAGAATGTTTGATTATTCTCCTAAAAATGGATAACGATAATCTTCCGGAGTGACAAACGTTTCTTTGATAGTTCTCGGCGAAGCCCAACGCAACAAGTTCAATGCAGAACCTGCTTTGTCAT
>JBBRXW010000017.1:0-13873 GCA_038238295.1 Flavobacteriales bacterium
AACGCCCCTTTATGGAAACGATGAATTTGATTACTGACAGAACGCGTTCCTTCCGGGAAAACGATTAACGAATACCCTTCTTCGACTTTTTTTCGCAATTGTTCAACGCCTTCTTCAATGCCTTCAGACACCGGATAAAATCCGGCTTTTTTAACAGCAGCGCCAAATATTGGAGAATTATATACCCAATCACTTACGAGATAAATCGTTTTTGGACTCAGCATTCCAATTGCTAAAATATCTAGAAAAGACGTGTGATTGGCAATGATGACAGCGGGTTTATTGAATTTTTCATCGTGCAAATTGACGACTTTTTTAATTACAAATGGATTTGTATACAACACTGATTTCATAAATTTAGAAATAACAAATCTAAATCCCCGCATTTTCGTTTTCGCTTTAAATGGCAGAACCGGCATGATAATCAGGCTGAACATTGAAACCGCTACGCCGCCAGATCCATAGTAGAAAAAGGATAGTACGCCATGGATGAAGGAACGCAATTGAAACGGTGCTTTTCCTTTCTTCACGCGGTTGGTAACGAAAAAACCGAATACCAAAGGCTGGATGATAAACGTAATTAATAACGCTGAAAAAATCCCCACCATGGCAATAATTGCAATAGATTTTAATGCTGGATGCTTGGCAAATACGAGCACACCAATGCCCAAAATGGTGGTCATGACCGACAGTAAAATCGATGTCCGATAGGTCGGCAATTCCGATTTTCCATATGTATTTTCCTTTTGCAGTGCGACAGTCATGAAAATACTATAATCGACACCGATTCCGAAAATTAAGGTACAGACAATAATGTTGATAATATTGAATTGTAAGCCGAACATTCCCATAATTCCGGTCGTAAAAATCCAGCTGATCATAATCGGAATAATGCTGACGATGACCAATTCGATTCTTCGGAAAGCGAAGAGCAAAATCAGGAAAACCGCTATGAATGAATAATTTACCAGGTTTTCGAAATTGTTTTTGAGTTCACCAAGAAACGATTCATTAGTTTGCTGGCGGTCGATGACAACAATATTGTGTTGCTTTTTGATCGCATCGACAAAGGCATTTCGATGTTCTATCGGTACTTTCACCAACGTTGAAATGGTATACAATCCGTTTTTTTGTGCGGCGAATTCATCAATAAAAAAAGAAGGAACTTTGGCATAATCCGCTAATGTAATCGGTTGGAAGTTTTTATCGAGAGTCTGATAAAATGGTGCGAAGCTCGTTTCCTTAAAGCCGAAAGCGTTTCCGTTGCTGATGATTTTTTTCTTCAATGCCACTTTTTTGTCAATATTCCAGAAGGAATTCCATTGCCGAATTTTTTCTTCCTGTTCTTTTTGCGATAAAACAATGCCGCCGATAGAGCTGAAATTGACAATCTGCTTGGCGTGTTTATCGCTTTGCAGCGCTTCGAAAAGGGTTTTATTTTGCTCTAAAACACTTTCAGAATTAGTGCCATAGGTCGCGAGATAAATCGATTTAGAATCTCCATCGGCAAGTCTCTCGAGCGTTTTTTCGGCGCTTTTCAAATCGGCTGGAACAAAATTCAATGCCGATAAATCATTGCTGAAAGTTACTTTCAAAAATGTGAAAAAGCAGCTAATCAAAACGATGGAAACTGCCACGATCAAATACTTGTTTTTATGGTAGGAATAGGTTCCGAGGCGATCAATGATATTGGTATTGGGAACCCATTTTTTGTTTTTTGTTTTATACAATAGTGGCATCAAAACCAACGAGAATACGGACGTGGCGATAACGCTCAAAGCAGCAAAAATCCCCAAATCCTGCAGCGCTTCCGACTTGACAAAAAACAAACATAAAAAGGTAATCGCTGTTGTTGTGCCGCATAAAATCAATGGCTGAGAAATGTCTTTGTAGAGCAATTTCACATCTTTATTCTTGCGCAAATGTGTCAGCACATAGATCGAATAATCGGTGGTTTCGCCTAATAGAATTGAACTTATTCCAAGTGAAATTGCCGATATCGTTCCCTTTGTCAAATACAAAACCGCCAAAGCAAACAAAGCACCTAATACCGAAGGAATGAATATGATGATTGGCGTCGTGATATTCCGATAGAAAAATATCAGAATCAATATCAAACTTACTGCTGCGAAAATCGAAGTATTCTGCACGTCGGCCTTAATCTGAGTTGCATTGGCAACCGCAACCGGTGTGGCTCCAAAATAATTCATCGTGACTTTTGACGCGAATCGAATGTTGAGATTCTTTCTGATTCGGTTTAGTTTTTCAATAAAAATCGTATTCTTATCTGTTTCATTTGTCGCCAGTTTTGGCGTCAGGAAAAGCAGGATATTCTTTTTATCTTTTGTAATGACATAACCATTCTGCAACTGAAAATCATCGCCGATATTGAGCTGCTGCAATTTTTTCAATCCAATGAAAGACAATCCAAGTGGATCTTTCAAAATAAAATCCTTAGAAACGATCCCGGTTGGAGAAATTAAAGAACGGTAACTTCCGGCAACCATCGCCGCAATACTATCGTCTCGGATTTTATTCTGCAGGGTTTGATAATCTTTTTGGTCAAGGAAAAATGGTAGGTGATCATAGACAAAATCGTACGTTGCGGTGATATCATTCTCGTCAATCTTTCCCTGAATTTTAGAAATATAGGGTTTGCAATTCGTATGGATACTGTCGAGAAACTGGCTGGCGTACTCACTTAAATCTTCCGGCGTACCTTGATTTTTGCTAGTGATGATAATCGATATCTTATCGGCAAAATTCATCTGTTTCAGGACTTTTGCTGTGATATCCGATTTGTCGTTGGTGGGAATAAGACGTGTGATGTCTTCACTGAATCTGATTTTAAAAGCCAAAAAACCTAACAGCAACACTGCTCCAAGCAACAACGTAACAGCAAGGAATTTCCTCCTATTCACAAAAGAATGGATAGCCAGAAAAAAATGATGCATGGATTATTTTTTATTTTTAAATGTACTAAAAAGAAGCAATACGAGGTAACTTAATGTTCCAAAAATTATCGCCATTCCGGTGGCTAAAATAAAACTTCCTATAAGATATTGGATGACATGCGCCTGAATATCTGAGAAACTAATCGAAGAACTGGCTATAAAATGTGTTGGACTGGTGACGAAAAGACTTCCCAGTTTTAGTGAGCCATAGATAATGAATGGAATAAACAACGGAAAACTAATGTTCGAAGAAGCAAACGCTATCACTTTATTTAATCGCAGTACCGCCGCCAAAAACAACACAATAAGGGTCTGAAATCCCCAAAATGGAGCTATGCCTATAAAAACACCTAAGGCAACCGAAGTTGCTTTTTTGAGATCGGAATCCTGATTATCGAGAATTTTTTCTAACAGGTATTTTTTAATTCCCTTTTTTTTTACACTGCGAATCAACGTTCTTGGCTTGATGTATAGCAGGGAAATAAGTACCAGAAAAGTATTCAAAATGCTGATGCGAGTAAAATCTTTGAACGGACGAAAATGCGAAACCCGTTCCGCCGGATCGTATAAAACCTGAATAGGAATGTTTTTAACAGGGATGTCTTTCCATGCAGCACGTACGATGATTTCAATCTCAAATTCAAATTTTGTAGTGAAATATTTTTTAGGAAGCGCATGCAACGGGTATAACCGATAGCCTGACTGTGTATCTTCGAGACGATTGCCGGTTTCAAACCAAAACCAAAAATTAGAAAATTTATTTCCGAAACTACTCTTTTTCGGAACACCTTGCTGCGTCATGTTGCGGCTGCCGATTAGCAAAGTATCGCCTTCCGTTTCGAGAGTTTCAATAAATTTTGGGATGTCGTCTGCGAAATGCTGCCCATCGGAATCTATCGTAATCGCATAATCATATCCCATGGCTGTAGCTTGTTGAAATGCGCTGCGCAAGGCCATTCCTTTCCCCGCATTTTTCGGATGATGAATCTGAGTAATCTGAGGGTATACTTTTAGGATAGCTCCGGTAGTGTCGGTCGAACCATCATTGACGATAATAATGTCAGCGGTATAGTGTAGAACCGAATCTAAAACGCGCTTGAGCGTTTTGTGATTGTTATAGGTAGGCACAATCACACATACTTTTCCGCGATGGATGCGCTCTGTTTCAGATGACGAATCGCTCATGCTTACGATCTACTTGATGTTTTGTTTTTCGGCATCACTGATGCTTTTTGATTGCTGGATAAATTCCTTAACGTATTCTTTTAAAGCACCGTTTTGATCTTTATAATGACTCATTATAAAAGCAGCATCTTCTTTAATATTCTTATTATAGTTGGTGATTTTCGGTACATTTTCCTGAACGCTTAGTCGCACCAATCGGATTTCGATGTTGTTGGGTTCTTTTGTCGCTGCCAATTCAATCCATTTGACACCTTCCTTAAAAGTGCGCAATTTTTCGCCGAGGTTTCTCGAGAATTTGGCAAGCAAAGTAATCGAAGCGCCTTTATAGGCAATCAAAACTTTATCGCTTTCAACAGTGACATTGTTCACTTTTGAAACCAATTCTTTTGCATTGCTTTCCGATTTTATCGCTGATGGATAGAGTTTCCTGATTTCAGTCAGGTCCGAATTCCCCAGTAAAACAAAAAAACAACAGAACAAAAGTATTGTTTTCATTTTAGATTTTTTTATAGATACTTCCCAGTTTCAAAGCCACCGTATCATTGAAATAAGTTGTATTCTTCACTTTCACCAAATCATCTTCGGAGATAAGTACATCCAATTCCAGCCGCAGTTCAGGAGTTGCAAATGGATTGATTAACGCCATAAATTTAACATTAGAAAGGCTTTGCATCATCAGAGTGCTATTGGTTATTTCCTCCGAAAGCTCCTTGATAATCTGCATCATACAAACGCCGGGCATAATCGGGTTTCCTGGGAAATGTCCTTTAAAAACATCATGGTTTTCATTAATTAAAAGAACCGCCTGATATTTTTGATCGGCGGTTTTTTCTAATGAAAGGATTTTATAAAAATCTTTTAGCAGCATCTTTTATTTGATATCGATAGTATAAACGGCTCCGACACTGAAAACGACATTCGTATGGTTCGAGTCAGAACTGTCAAAATAGTTATCATTCACCGGTATAATTCCTTTTTTAATTCTTGCTTCGAGTCCAAAGCTTTTAGTGATGTTATATCCCATACCAGCAATGAAAGCCAAATCAACATCGGTTGGACTGAAGTTATTGCTTTTATCTACCACGAAATCGATGGCTGGACCGATATGCACATTGAACTTGTCATTAAAAGTAAATTTGTTAACAATGGCAATTGATAAATAAGAAACATCAAACTGTTTGTTTACCGTATTTAAAGTGGTCTGATCGGTATAAGAATATTTTGTCCCCTGTCTTGAATAGTCAAATTCAGGTTGTAGGGAATAGTATTTTGTCAGGTGCAATGTTCCGGCAAAACCCACATAAAAATCCGATTTAGATTTATAATTCGGAGCATCAATTGGGTTTCCGTTGTCGTCGTAATAATCATAGGAATCTCCTTTTGTAAAATGCGAAAAATTCGCTCCGGCTCTAATTGCAGGTTTAAATGATACTTGTGCTTGTGTTTGCGTGAAAGCAAAAAAGGCAATCATTGCGGCGATAAATACTTTTTTCATCGTGATAAATTTATTGGTTTTTTAAATAATTCAATTCGATTCTTAATTTGATATTGTTATGCTGTATAACTATCTTCTCGGCAAAAATATTGTTTTCTGAAATAAAATGAAGGTTTATTTTTTCTTTTCTTTTGTTGGTGTGGGCAATTCTTGAGAGCTTTCCGTCTTTGGAAACAAAAAGATAGTTGTATTCATCGCTGTCTTTAGCTTTATACACAACTTCTTTGACATTGCTAAATTCTTGCTCTATGGTATACTGCTTGCGCAATAGTAAGCGAAAATCGGTTTTGAGCGTGTTGATGAGAATTTTCCTGTTGAGTTCCTCTACAATCGTATTGACTTTAAAGTTATTTTCAGAGATTTCAAAATCCAACAGCTTGTTGCCAAATTCCGTAGTAAAAACGACCCGATGTGTGGTTTCGTTTATTTTTTTTGCGATGAAAATACCAGATAATTCATTACCATAAACAACAATATTAGCTTTATAAACATAATCAACTGCTGCATTTGAAAAATAGGGCACTTCGTAAGTGGCTTTCGACACAGGAACTGCAGTATAATCCTGAACTGTAGTAAGCGAACCACAAGAGTTTAGAAGGGTTGCCAGCAAAAAACTAGTTAGTAAAAACGGAATCGTCAACTTTTGCATTTAGTACTTTATTTTTCAAGACAATCCGTGTGAAATCTTCTGAAGATTCGATGAGTTTTACCTGAACCACCGTGAAATCTTCTTTATCGAAAGTCAGTTCGATTTGCTTAATATATTTTTTTAGGCTGGCATCTTTTGGAAGCAGTTTCGCTACGTTCTGGTTTTTATTTTTAAAACAAATGATGTCGAATTCCTTGTCATCAAAGAGATTTCCGCTAACACTCCCGATGATCAACTTATTAATCTTAGCGAAAATTTTACTGTTGCCGATATCAACGGCACTCTTTTTCCCTTCGTCGTTGATGAGGATCTTACCATTCTTAAAAACAATCGAGTAATTGTAGGGTTTTTTATATTGCCATTGCAGCAGATAGGGTTCTTTAAAGATCATTTTACCAGAAGTCTCAATATCTTTGGCGAGGAAATCGAGGTGTTTGTATTGAACAAAATCAGTGGTTAGGGTTTTTATTTTCTTCGATACTTCATTGACACTTTGCTTGAAAGAATTCATTTCGGCGGCAGACATTTTGACATCCTGTGCATTCGAAACTAAACTCCCGAGGCAAAAAAACAGTATCAAAAAATAAAATTTACTCTTCATAAGCTTTCAATTTCAAAAGATCCTCTAATGGAACCACTTCATATTTTTTTTCGCGCAGGGTTACCAACAACTGTTCCAAAACATGAACAGTCCGCAGCGACGTGTCATGCAAAAGTACAATTCCGCCCGGAGCTATTCTTTTTTTAATGCGATTAAAAATCATTTTTTCGTTTGGAATTACCGCATCGAGTGAACGGATATTCCAACCAATGACTTTATGTTTCGTCACCTCTAAAGCCCTACGAATAGAAGGGTTCGTGACCCCATAAGGTGGTCTGAAAAACTGTGGCTTTTTGCCGATAACTTTCTCAATACTGGCGTCGGTTTGCTGCAATTCTTTGATCACTTGTTGCTTTCTGTAGAAATCAAAAAACGGAGAATGATTAAAGGTATGATTTCCGATTATATGCCCATCAGCGATAATTCGTCTTGCAATTTCCGGATGCTTTTCGATATTTTTTCCAATGCAAAAAAACGTGGCGGAGATTTTGTGTTTTTTCAATAGTTCTAAAATAGGCAGTGTCATTTCGTGCGGGCCATCATCAAAAGTCACTGCGATACGATTCAGAGTTTCGTGCGGTTGGTTGCAATACGTGCGGACATGATAATTCGAATCGATAGTAGAAGAACCTGCCACTGCGATTAAAAACCACGCTATTCCAACCGCGATAAAATACCCAAAACCTATCGTCATAAAATAGCACGAAACGGCCATTACAATAAAAATAGTTATGAAAAAAATCGCTATTTTGTTATGATAAACCATTGGAGATTAGAGTAAAGCTATGGTCGATTCCTTTGTATTGATTATACAAAAGAATGGTTTTGTAAGCAGGACTTTCAAGTTGATTTGCCTTTATAATGTCAGGCACTTGTTGGGTTTTGATGACTTTGGCACCAACCCACAATCCAAAAGCCGAAGCCGTATTGTATTCTCCACTCAAATGTTTGTAATAGAGTTGCGGGGTATCTTTGAAAGTCACATTCGAAAGCGTTTGATAATTGCCATCAAAATCGACATCGCCATTGAATCCTAAGATTACGGCATCAATATCTGAAATCTGCAGTTGATTGTCTTTCAAAAACTGAATGGCTCTTTCTTCGACTTCCTTTTCTTGGAGTGAATTAATGATGTCAACAGCTACTATTTCGGCATATGTTGAGGCAGTTTTTTTATTTTGTACCACAAAGAACGTAGCACCTTCGCCATATACAGCACCTTTTGTCTTAGAATCTAAAATCGTATACGGCGCATCATTTTCTTTTTTAATAAAACCTGCCAGCTTAAAAAGTGATGCGGTATAATCGCCCATTTCATCGACGCCTCCGATTAAAATGGTGTTGGCTTCGTTTTCTTCGATCATTAGCTTTGCATCGAGAACAGCCGATTCAAAAGATACGGCGGCATTCACGTAAGTGAAATTATAGGCTTTACATTGCAAACCCAGCGCAATTTGAGAGCCGACAGTATTGTGTGTCGACTGAATAAAGGAAGTCGGCGTTAAGAATTGTTCGTTATTATCGATTAGCGCTTTCAAAAACTTATCGGAATCTTCGATGCAACCCATTCCGGTCCCGGTGATGATCGCGTCTAAATTTTCTACATTGGCATCTTTCATTGATATCGCTGCAGCAACAGTTCCGTTTTTGACGCCTTTGGCCATACGGCGAATGGCTGCCGGCGGGATATAATCTTTATAAACTGGAGCATTTATCGGAAGTACATTGGCATTTTCATCAATATGAAACTCCTCCAAAAAAATAGTGTCGTGTGTTTTTTGGGCCGAAATACAACCTACGCCATTGATATACATCTTATTCATTCGCTTTTCGAGAAGATTAGAGTGGAACAATTACCGCCAAATCCAAAGGAATTTGATAGGACATGTTCTATATTTTTATGCTTTATAGTAGTTTGCGGTATCAGATCGAATTCTTCCATCGGCGTCTTAAAATTAAGATTAGGAAAAACAACATTATTTTGAATGGCCAATACACTATATACTGCTTCTATCGCAGCAGCTGCAGCTAATGTATGTCCTGTATAAGGCTTGGTTGAACTGAAATCAGGGACATTTTCTTCACCAAAAATACGGATAACCGCTCTTCCTTCTGACAAGTCATTGTTGGGCGTTGCCGTTCCGTGCATGTTAATGTAATCAATTTGTTCTGGAAGAATATCCGCCTTTTTGAAAGCCTTTTCCATAGCTAAAAAAGCACCATCTCCGTTTTCTGAAGAGGCGGTTTGGTGAAAGGCATCGTTGGCATTTCCAAAGCCTGAAACCCTTGCCAAAACTCTTTTGTTTTGTTTTTTTACAATTTCTTCTGATTCCAACACGAGATAGGCCGCAGCTTCCCCAAGATTTAACCCTTTTCGGTTATTATCAAAAGGCGTGTTATAGGTTTCCGATAAAATCATTAATGTTTTGAATCCGTTGATGGTGAATTTGGCCAATGCATCGGTTCCGCCAACAATCACCCGGTCGAGTTTTCCAGACTTAATCAATCGTGCACCGAGCATAATCGAGTTGGCTGCTGAAGAACAGGCCGTGCTTATTGTTGTCACCATGCCTTTCAAACCTAATTCTTGAGCAATTTTTTGTGCTACGTCACCGCCGTCATGGCTGCTGATGTACTTTACTAGAGCAGGGTTTTCGAAATATTCATAATAATACTTCTCAGTCATGTCCATTCCTCCAACGCTAGAAGCGGATATGAGTCCAGTTTTGTATTCATTAATCGAAGTAATACCTGCGTTTTTAACCGCTTGTCTAGCAGCAATGGCACCTAATAATGCGGTTCTCGAAAAGCTATTATCCGCTGGAAGTCCAAGCTCACTGCTAAGTTCGTGATTGGTCATTTTGATTTCACCGACTTTCATCACGTCTTGGTGAACGGTTTCGATATTTGAAATCGTAGTGATTGCTTTTTCTCCATGAATCAAGGCATGAAAGTTTTCTTCTACCGAATTTCCAATAGCAGAAATAATTCCCATTCCGGTAATCGCGACGCCTTTATTCATTTGAGAAATGTTCTTATTTTGTTCGATTTGCAGTAATGTAAGCAGCCATCGTTTCGATAGACTGGAAGATATTTTTTCCTTCTTTCGGATCGACTAATTTAATTCCATAGTCTTTATCCAACATAACGATTAGCTCTAAAGCATCTATAGAATCTAATCCTAAGCCATCGCCAAACAAAGGGTCTGAATCTTTAATATCCGTTACATTGATGTCTTCCAAATTCAAAACGTCGATGATTTTTTCTTTTAATTCTTGTTTTAATGCTTCCATGATTTAACTATTGTATAATGTTTCTATTGTTTGTATGTTATGTAGCGTTCCTTTTTGAGTGGAAACCAGGTAAACGAAAGCCGAATAGGTTCCCTCAAGATACTCCACCCAGCCACAAAGCACTTGATCTGCTTTCTTGGTATCCAAAAGAATAGCGGCATAATTGACCATAAATTCAGAATTGAACGCGTCAAATATAAAGAAAGAATTTTCAGTATTCAATTGATGCCGGATACTAATTTCTCCCAGGCAAATATTTGGTAATGTATAAACGAAAACAGCCGGACTAGGGAAATAATTTTCTTTATCGGAAATGGAGTTTTGAAATTTGATATCTGTATCCAAGCTAGAGGACTTATTAGCGAATACTAAAGCGATATTGCTTTTATTTGACATGTCATCTAAGTGTCGCAATACTGGTTCTGACGCTAAAAAAGACAATTTACTCAGGTTATCCATTTTGAAGAACTTCGGATAATTGATATTTAATTTTTTATAGGCTTCTTTAGAAAAATCAGCAAATTCGTCAGCTTTGGAATCAAAAATAAGTTCCCCATTACAAAAGATTTTATTCTTTTGAATCGTGCAATATGATTGTATGTACGTTTGATTTTCCAAATTAAACTATCTTTTTAAAAACCACTGCCGTATTACAGCCGCCAAATCCGGAAGCCGTTTTTAAGAAAAAATCGATTTTTGTTTTCTCGTTTTTTTCGATAATCGCGATGGATTGACTAACACCAATTTCATCAAAACCCATAGAGGCAAAAACTTTATCCTGTAGTACAGATTCAATTCCAATGACTGTTTCCAATAATCCAGAAGCACCTAAAGTGTGTCCATAATATCCTTTGAGGCTATTCACCGGAACAGCCGATAGCCCTAAGCGGTTGAAAGCAATGGCTTCCATCTCGTCATTGAAAGGCGTGGCCGTTCCATGCGCTGAAATATAATCGATTTGACCCGAATTGACATTGGCTTCCTTAAAGGCGCTTTGAATGCTTCTGTACAAACCCTCACCAGTTCTCGAGGGCCCGGATATATGATTCGCATCGTTAATCGAACCATCACCGAGCACTGTCACTTTTGCGTTATATTTATCGGAAGTTACTAAAACGGCCGCGGCAGCTTCCCCTAAGGTGACACCGGTACGGTTTTTTGAATAGGGTTTACAAGGCAAATCACTCATTGCCTGGAACGAATTGAATCCGGATAAAACGAATTCAGACACTAAGTCGCCAGCTCCCACAAAAACATGATCAAACATTTTGCCTTGAATAAGCCTTTTTGCAACGGACACTGATAAGATCCCAGAAACACAGGCATTAGAAATCACAATGGGTACTGTTTTAAATCCAAAAAAACGAGTAATAATTTGTGCTAAATCTTGTAAATGTGCTTTTTGAATAGCGCTTTCCGATATTTTTTCCAAAGCGGTAATATTTCCTTTGGTTGTAGAGAGCATAAAAGCAACCCTATCATCCAATTCGATTTTCGACTTTTCGATTACCGGATGCAATGCCAGCAGCAGCATTTTTTCGAGTTTTGTATAATTCTGATCTGAAGAAATTTTTGCGAAAGCAGTATTCAATTGGTTTTCATCAACAGTCGCTGCGTAGAATGGTGTGGCCATCAAAGCCTTATTTTCATGACGTTGAATTCCGGAAACTCCATTTTCAATATTGAGAATATTAGAAACCACATCCATCCCGATTGGGGTGATGACGTTCGTTGCTGCTATGTAAACCGGTCTTGCCATATTATTTTAATAGACCCACTTTGCGTTTCCATGCTTCGTAAAAAGGTGGATTCGTAAGTAACAAATCACCATTTTTATCTAAAAAAACCTGAACTGTTTCGCCGGTACAAGCAATTTCATTTTTGGTATCAAAAATAGTATACCTAAAAATCATTTTGGCCGCCGGCGTATCGACGATAGTGGTTTCAATTCGGGCCACATCGCCGTAGCGAAGAGATAGTTTATGTTCACATACCGATTTGACAATAGGTGTCGTAAAGCCATGGTCATGCACATCGAGATATGAAATCCCGTGTTCCCTACCGAAAGCTTCGCGCCCATCTTCAAAATAGGTGATATAATAGCCATGCCATACAATGCCGAGTGGATCCGTCTCGTTGAAACGCACGCGGATATCTTTCGAGATCATTAAGGCACTCGCCTCGTTATACTGTTCTTTTTTTCTTGTCATAAAACAAAGCTATTGAGATGGTACAGATAAAAAACAAAAATAATAAACTGATTTCAGGAAGGATATCTATTAAAGACCCGTTCCTCAATAATACATCATAAAAAGCATTCAAACCCCAATTCATCGGAGAAGCATGGGCTACAAACTGCATTACCTTCGACATTGCAAAAACAGGCACCCAAACTCCGCCAATTGCCGCCAAAATAATTACGCTGGTAGCTCCGAAAGGTGCAGATTGTTCCTGAGTCTTAGCAATCGTTCCGAGTAAAATGCCGTATCCAATGGCTGCGAATCCTGAAAACAAAGCGACGACGCTCATTAGCGTCAGGTTTCCTTCTATATTTAGTGGCGGTAAATCTAGATGCGGGAACAAAAATACCGCAACGGCTACCATCATATAAAACTGTATCATACAAATGATAAGATAGGCGATCGTTTTACCTCCTAAAACAATGAGGTTAGAGACCGGATTAGTTCGTAATCGGACAAATGTTCCCTGTGTTTTTTCTTTGACAATATTGATGGATAATGGTATTACAATAAAAAAAATCGCAAATAATGTCCATGCCGGAACGTTATGCTGCACCGAGTTCGGTACGATTTCCTTATTATTGATTCTGGGAATAATTTCCTTAAAGGTGATAAAACTCTTCTGCTTAAATACTGCACTACCTTCGCCTAACTGATTTTGGAAAGCGGCATAAATCGATTGGGTTTCTATCTGCGAAATCATTTTATCGATAGAGCTCATCACCGCATTTTTAAAACTCAGTTGCACGGCGGGGTCGAAATACAAATTGACCTGTTTTTGGGAAATTGCTTTTGGGGATTTCTTGGAAAGTGTGTCTCCCATTCCAAAGCTGCCGAGGATCTTATCTACATTCTGGTCGATTTTAGTTTGCAAATCGACGCTTAAATTGGCAGGAATTACAATCGCTAATTGATATTTCCCTTTAAAAACAGCTTCTCTCGCTTGCTCTTCAGTTACGGCGTTCCCATCAAACTGAGTGACAACGCTGAAAACTTCGCTGTTCTGAAGATTGGCAAACACCTGTTGCGATACTTTCCCTTGGTCTTTATTGACAAGCAGAATTGGAATTTTAGCATCCGTTACTTTTTTAAAAGTGCTATCCTGAATCAATGTTACCATAATGATCAAAACCAATGGCATGAAAAATAAAATAATCACACCGCCTATATCTCTTCGGAGCAGTAGAAATTCCTTGCAAATCGATCGGTATACTTTATAAATCATCTCTCAATTCTTTTCCGGTTAATGCGATAAAAACGTCTTCGAGGTTTCTGGCATTGGGTGTCTTTGAAATCAATGCTTCTGGGCTTCCTTCGGCATATATGACTCCTCGGTCGATAATGGCAATATCAGTACAAAAATCCTGAGCTTCCGACAAATGGTGCGATGTATAAATGATGGTCGTCCCTTCTGAATTCAATTGTTTCAGATAATCTATGATAGCATTTTTAGAGT